>JAUBOG010000079.1:0-18149 GCA_036700105.1 Microcoleus occultus BM001215583 | reverse complement strand
ACACGGCACTGCCGTGTCCTCGGTATCATTCCAATGCAACCGGAAACGATATCAATCGGCCTCCGACAATAAAAAACAATCGTTTCAGCAATTAAGAACGTCCTAACCATCAGGGCGGTTGCTGTGTGAGAGTTCGATCGCCAAAACCAAGCCCTCTTCCTGGTTCCTTCTTCCCAAAGTTCAAAGAACATCCTGCAAGACTTTGCGGGTATGTTTCCAAGCAGCCATCCCCATCAACGAGACCAAAAAGCCCAAACTCAGCAGCACGATCCGCAAGCCGAGGTCATCGGAGCCCACAGCTTTGCTGACAGCATCTGTCAGCGGCCCAGTCAATGCTAAAGGCAAGCTGAGGGCAATGTTAATCGCATTGTTCTCCAATCCAAAAACTTTTCCCCGCATTGATTCTGGAGTTTTTTCTTGAATTAAAGCTTGCATCGGGCCGTTAATCAAAGAAGCGCCAAAACCGAAGAGAGCGCTCAATGCGAATCCCAACCACAAAACTCTGGTAAAGGCAAACATTGCCAACACAAAGCCCATCATCAAGAAACCGATTAACGGCAAAGGTTTGTGGTGCATCCGATCGCCCCAGTGGCCCAAAAAAGCCGCGCCGAAGACCATTCCCACTCCCGCAGCAGCCAGCAAAAAGCCAAATTGAGTTTCTTTGAGACCTATTTTGCCTGAAAGCGCGATCGCCAGCACTTGCAGCGCCGCAAACACGGAATACAAAATCGTCAACTGCACCATCGCGTTGCTAACCAGGCGGTTGTGCTTCAAATACCGCAAACCTTCTTTGAGGTCTTGCCAAGGATGGATGTTTTTTCCGCTGCTGCCGGCGTGATTTTCTTTAATCCGCATCGCATAGATCAAACCGGCTGATATCAGGTACAACCCGCCCAGGAAAAACTTTTGACCGGCCGATCCGTAGCTGTGTTTGATCCAGCTAAACACCGGTTCGCCGATCGTCATCCCGACAATAATCCCGCCCATTGTGGACGACGCGAACAGCGCATTTGCCGACATCAGTCCCTCTCGCCCCACCGCCAGCGGGATCGCCGCCGCTTCTGCGGGAGCAAAAAATTGGGTGATCGTAGAAACCAAAAACGTAATTACCAGCAACACGGCAAAAGTTTTGGGCAAAAACGCCAAAGCGACAATCAACACGGCTCGAATCGCGTTGCAGCCGATCAGCATTTGCTTTTTGGAAAAGCGGTCTACCACGATACCGGCCGCCGAACCAAAGACGATCGCCGGCACGGTGTAGGCGATCATCACCGCTGACAGCATGGAATTTTCAAAATTCTGCGCTGGTGTGTAACCGCCAGTTTTCAGCAGAATAATCAGCAATACGTAAAATATTTTATCCGCCACTTGGGCCAACAACTGGCCCGTCCACAAAGCGAGGAAGGGGCGATTTCTCAGTAGGGCATCAAGCCCGCTGCGGTCAGGGGGAGGGCTGGCTGGGTGCATAGGAATAGTTTAACTGACCGCCTCTGGCAATGATAGTTTTCAGCAATACGTGCAAATCTGATACAGCGAGGGTGGAAACTCGGAAAACTCCTGTCTCCTGCTTCCTTTTTCTGTTTTAGCAGAAAGGCGGTATCTCGGCTGCTGTTTTCTTCACTCTACCCTCGAAGCGGTCGATCGCCCGATCGGGGTAGAGCCCGCACCCCGCCGCATCCGAGAATATTGTGAAAAGTTGGCCTGCATTACATCGCGAGTACAACATAGGGTAATATATTTTACAAAATACTTGCTCTTGGCCGCGATACTAAAAGATGTCGCGCCGATTAAGTAATATAACGAAAGTAGTAATGTTAGGAGTGAGAAACTTGAAAAAGGTTGAAGCGATTATTCGCCCCTTTAAACTTGACGAAGTGAAAATCGCCCTCGTCAATGCTGGCATTGTGGGGATGACTGTTTCTGAAGTTAGAGGTTTTGGCCGTCAGAAGGGCATGACTGAACGCTATCGCGGTTCTGAGTACACGGTTGAGTTTTTGCAAAAGCTCAAGGTCGAGATTGTTGTGGAAAACGATCAAGTTGATATGGTAGTTGATAAAATTATCGCCGCTTCCCGCACGGGCGAGATTGGCGACGGCAAGATTTTCATCTCGCCTGTCGAACAAATTATCCGAATTCGGACTGGGGAAAAGAACCAGGAAGCAATCTAGGATACTGGGGAATGGGGAATGGGGAATGGGGAATCGGTAATTGCCTGATTTGCTTTCTTCAGAAAACCTGTTTCCTGTTTGCTATCTGTCGTAAGGTGCGCACTGCGCACCCTACAAGTAGAATTCTGTTTTCCTGTTTGCTATCTGTCGTCAGGTGCGCACTGCGCACCCTACAAGTAGAATTTTGTTTTCCTGTTTGCTATCTGTCGTCAGGTGCGCACTGCTTTAGTTGACAACAGTACCTATTTGTGGTAATAGAGCTTGGAATGCTCGGCCGCGATGTGAGTGCGATCGCTTGATTTCCGGTGTCATTTCTGCAAAAGTCTGCTGCTGTGCGGGGACGTAGAAAATCGGGTCATACCCGAAACCTCCCGTACCGCGAGGAGAGTGCAGGATTTCACCGCGGCAAATTCCTTCTACTTGCAAGGCAATTGTACCGTCGGGACGGGCCAGGGCGATCGCACATACAAACTGTGCTCCCCGGTTTTGTTCGCTTCCCAACTCTGTCAGCAGTCGAGAAATCCTGTCAGCATCGCTTGAACCGTAGCGCGCCGAGTAAATTCCCGGTTTTCCGTCGAGTGCATCTACCATCAAACCCGAATCATCCGCGATCGACCATTCACCAGTAGCCTTAGCGATTTCCGAAGCCTTCAAACAAGCATTAGCGATAAAAGTTTCGCCTGTCTCCTCAATTTCCAACTCAGCCGGTTTGAGTTGCAACTCCCACCCCAAATCCTGAAGATAAACCTGCATTTCCTTAACTTTGCCGGGATTGCTGGTAGCGACAACTAGCAATTTGCGATCGGTCATAATTTCAATTAAAAGTTTGTATAGACATTAACTCACATTTTGGGAAAATGGTTGCAGCAAAATCCCCAAAATCTTATCAACTTCTTTAATATAGTATTCTGTCGGATCGATAAACAGAGTAGTTCCTTCTAAAATCAAGAACTTCCAGTTAGTACCACTCGTCACAGCACCGTAAAGGCGATCGACCTCAGTACCCCGATCTTGATTAAAGCATTGAGCAGCCACCATTGCCGCCGCGCATTGTCCCAACCCGCCAATAATATCTTCTTTTTTCGCTTCAAAGATAGTCACAACAGGAGCGCTGATAAACAATTGTTCCTGAGAACCGCTAATCAGATAATCGCAAAATCCTTGCAATCCCCTTGCTGGATCGACAGTAAAATCCTTACCGGAAAACAGCGAAACTCGCTTGTTTAACAGCCGCCTAACTTCTGCCAAAATCGGAGCAATTAAAAATTCCGATCGAGCCTTTTCTGTCGAAATAGCAATTGCTAAAGGCACGTAATCGTTTAAAATAGCTGTTAAAATTTCCGACGGTGCAACAGGAGCTGTAGCGGCAAATAAATCGCAAGTTTCATTCAAAGTTAAACCAAAATCGTTCTTAACTCTAGCAAGGCTGAAATCGCTGTATGCCATCTTTTTTGCTCTCCAAATTAATCGCGATCGCCAGAGATGACAGTCGATCGACCGTCACAGTCAAATTCTAAATCTCAGGCTTGAATTATAGCATAAAAATTATTGCGATCGAAACAAGTTATGCGCCTTTCTAAAATCTACCTTTTAGCTTTTTTTCTAATTGCAGCCGCGTCCGTCCATAGCTGTGCAATACGAGATGAATATGCAGCCTATGATGTTATGTCTGCACCAGTCTGGTCCCCAGATAGCCAGCAAATTGCTTTTGTAGCAAGCCACGGAAAAAATGAAAAACCGTTTATGAACTGGGAAATCTATAAAGTCAACGCCAACGGTACAGGATTGACTAGACTTACCGACGATCCAGAAATGGATCTCGATCCAGCTTGGTCTCCCGACAGCCGGCGGATTGTCTTCTATTCTAATCGCAATTTCAAGCAGCAAGAAGGAACTGATAATTGCTGCGGCAGCCTCTACGCGATCGATTCGGACGGTTCTAAACTCACGCAAATTACCAGAGATATTGGCTGGGCAAAAAATCCACAATGGTCGCGCAGTAGCAATCGGATTGCCTTTGAAGGAGAAGGAAAGATTTATGTAATTAACTCAGATGGTAGCGGTTTAATAAAGTTAGTTGATTTGGGAAATAACCAAGGCGAGTCAATCACCAACAACTCTCCAATTTGGTCGCCGGACGGCAAAAAAATTGCTTTTAAAAGCAATAAACTTGAATTAATCGATGCAAATGGAACGAATCGAACTAAAATTCTATCAACCAGTGAAGATTATGCACCTTCTTGGTCGCCCAGCGGCAAAAAAATTGTCTACACTCGCGGCATCTATACAGGCGATGCCAAACAAGGAAAAACGATTAGTCAAGTTTGGCTGGCTAATACTGACGGTTCGGGGAAACCTCAAAAAATAGCCGATGGCGCTAGCGCTGTGTGGTTATCTGACGGTAAGCGAATTGCTTTTAGCTGTTCCTCAAAACCTCAGCAAAATGGCACCGAAGAATGGTTTATTTGTGTGATGAATTCCGATGGCTCAAATTTGACTAAATTAAAACCTAAAATTCGTTTTTTTGCATGGTCGCCTGACGGTAAAAAGATTGCGTTTATTCCTGATTCGTATCCCGAAGTCAGGCTTTATGTGATGAATTCAGATGGTTCTGAACTGTTACAATTAGCAGGAAAGCCTGAATCGTCTAAACATGATAAGACTGGTGGCAGCTAAATAAGTTGATTTTTTTTTAACCGCAGAGGACACAGAGGACACAGAGAAGAAAAAGGGAGAAACAAGTGAAAATAAATCTGTTGACATCCGAATTATTCATCTTTCTCTCTTCTTTTCCTCTGCGACCTCTGCGGTTTCTGCGGTTAAAAAGTCTAATGCTTCTGCGCCCAACCTTTCGCCCAATTCAAGTTTTGCATCACTTCTTTCAATGTCGCCGCTTCTGAATACAACCGCAGCACCGGTTCGGTTCCGCTAAACCGAATTAACAGCCAACTTCCGTCACCCAAACGGAATTTATAGCCGTCAACTTTGCTGCAATCGACAACTGCTTTGCCGGCGATTTCTGCGAGAGGTTGATTTTCTAACAAATCTAGCAAGCGCGATCGCTCGTCCATGTTTGCTAAGTGCAAGTCGATTCTGTCGTATGCTGATGTAAAATTGGTTTCTGCTTGCAGTCGGCTATAGATTTCGCTCAAATCTTCGCCGGATTTGACAACGGCTTCTAGCAAATACAGCGCTGACAGCAAAGCGTCTCTTTCGGGAATGTGGGTTCCGTAGCCGATTCCTCCGGATTCTTCGCCCCCGACTAGGACTTGGGTGGTTAACATTCGATCGGCTATATACTTGTAACCGATCGGCGTTTCAAACAATGGTAAGCCGTAAAGTTCGGCAATTTTGGGGATAATATCAGAACCGCTGACAGTTTTAATCACTTCTCCGGTAAACCCGCGCCGCGAAGCTAAATGTTCGATTAAGATGGGAACTAGGATTTGCGAACTGAGAAAGTTTCCTTGCGAATCAACGGCTGCAATCCGATCGCTATCTCCGTCAAATACAAACCCGATCGACAAACCAGAGCTTTTTCGCTGGTGAGTTCGCATGACGCGGAATAACTGCGACAGGTAGCGCGGCAAAGGTTCCGGTGCACCGCCGCCAAACAGCGGATCGCGATCGCTGTTGACTTCCTGCACTGTTTCTTCTAATATTTGTGTTAATCCGGACGCCGCCGCACCGTGCATTGCATCTACAAATACGGTAATTTTGTCAGAGGCGATCGCATTTTTAATCGCATCAATATCGACCATTTCCCGCAGCGTTTTGCAGTAAGCAGGCCAAGGATTGAAACTCTCTAATTTGCCGGGAGTTGCTGAAATTGCCGCCGGATTTCCTAACTTTGCTTCTATCTGTTGCGTCACTTCCGGCGAAACAGAACCGCCAAATCCGCCCTTGACTTTTAACCCTAAATATGCACCGGGATTGTGGCTGGCTGTCAGGACGATCGCACCCAAAGCATTTAACTGTTTCGCAGCTAAACTGAAAGCCGGAGTTGGGGCGTAAGAATCGGTCAGCAACACGTCAAATCCGGCGTTTTGGACTGCCTTAGCCGCTTCGAGGGCAAATTCTTCAGCCAGAAATCGGCGGTCGTGACCGACAATTACGGTACCGCTGCTGGCATCTTTGCCGCCGGTTTGTGCGAGGACTTGTGCCGCTAGGGGAGCTACTAAGGCCACGCGATCGAATGTAAAATCGTCAGCAATAATACCGCGCCAGCCGTCTGTACCGAATTTAATAGGATTCATTAGTCACAGCAAATTAGTCACCCGTCCATTTTATTGGCTGGCGCGGGCGATCGTCATCGGATTTTAGATTTTAGATTTTAGATTTTAGATTTTAGATTATGTTGGGCGGAGTGAAACGGAGGGTTCGTCCCACGGGCCCAACCTACTAATTACTAAATTATCGGTAGCCACCAGCCAAAAAGCGATTGGCTGATGACTGATGACTGATGACTAAGGACTAATAACTAAAAGAATGCCGGTTGATGGCGGATCAAATTCAGAAATTCTTCGCGAGTTTTCTGTTCCTCTTGAAACACGCCCAACATGGCACTCGTAACCGTCCAAGCACCGGGTTTCTGCACGCCCCGCATCGTCATGCACATATGGCTGGCTTCCATCACTACGGCCACTCCCTTCGGTTCCAATATTGTCTGAACTGCTTCGGCAATTTGGCGCGTCAAACGTTCTTGCACTTGCAAGCGGCGGCTGTACATCTCGACAATTCTGGCTAATTTGCTCAGTCCCACTACTTTTTGATTGGGAATGTAAGCGACGTGAACTCGGCCCATAAACGGCAGCATGTGGTGTTCGCACATACTGAATGCGCTGATGTCTCGCACCAAGACCATTTCGTTGTGACCTTCGTCAAAGATAGCGCCGTTGAGGAGTTCTTCGAGGGATTGACTGTAACCGCTGGTGAGAAACCGCATTGCTTCTGCTACCCGCTTCGGGGTTTTGAGCAATCCTTCGCGTTCGGGGTTTTCTCCGATTCCCAGCAGCATTGTCCGAACGGCGGCCATCATTTCTTCCTGGCCTACTTCTGAGACTACGGGCACGCTGGATTCTTGACCGTGGGAGGAATTGCGATCGGGTCGAGTGGTGATGCGGGGCGAATTGTTGTCTGCGGTTTCTGAAACTTTCATGCTGTCAGTCGAGATTGTGTTCGAGCCATTGGAACCGTTGTTCGATGCAATTGTCATAATAATTTCGTGTGAGGGAGGATCGATTTGGGATGTTCGATTTGGGATTTTCGATTGGGGGATGGAGTTTCACAAGCAGCGATTTCGGAAAAAACCCAGCATTCTACACTCTCTTGTTTGCAAAACTCTTCCTCGATCGATTTGGGATTTTCGATTTGGGATTTTGGATTGATAGAGATTCAAAGATTGTTGGATTGTGAGAAAAACCCAGTATTTTACAATCTCTTGTTCACAAAACTCCAGCGCTGGACATGAGGGTGATTTCTTCAATTACTGCATTTGCTGGCAATTGAACTGCGTGCAGAATTGATTGGGCGACGATTTCTGGGGTTAACATCGCAGTGCGATCGAAGTCGGCTTGGACGGTTTCCGTGTCCCACATGGGAGTGTTCACAGAACCCGGACAGATTGCTGTGACGCGAATGCCGCGAGCCCGTTCTTCGGCTGCTAAGGTTTTAGACAAAGCCATGAGACCGAATTTGCTGACGCAGTAGAGTCCCCAGTTGGGGAAGGCTTGACCCCCGGCGATCGAGGAAACGTTGATGATGATTCCCGATTTTCGATCGCGCATTCCCGGCAAAATCCCTAGAATGCACTGCCAGACGCTAGTCAGATTTAGGTCTAAAACCTTCTGCCAATCGGCTAGCGGCGTCTCTGTCAACGAGCCTGTGTAGCCCATTCCAGCACTGTTGACTAGGATATCTACGGTGCCAAATTGAGCTGCGATCGCGCTGATGCTGCTTTGCACTCGATCGATTTTTGCTAAGTCTAAGGGATAAGCTTCTGCTTTCACTCCGACTTCTCGGGCTGCGGCGGCAACGGCTTCGAGGTTTTCTGACTCTCGACTGACTAAAGCCAGATTTATGCCAGCTTTGGCAAACGCTAGAGCCGTTGCTTTCCCAATACCGCTGCTCGCTCCGGTAATCAGAGCCTGCTTGGTTGTCGTCGGATTGTTCATTACATTTCCTGATACTTTCGCTCGGCCACACCCTCAAGCGTTGCAGCCTTCTTCAGCAAATTAGACAACTGTTTGCCACGGGTGAACACAGTTAATTATGAAATTCACATTAAGAACTGTTAAGCCGATGTCATCTGAGAAATTATAACACTGCTGGCAGATTCGCAAAATGGTGAGCGGTGACTTATGGCTTGCTCGCTGGAAGTTAAAAGATTTTTGATTCATCGCCGAGCTCCGGGCGATCGATCGGCTCAAGCAGAAATTTCTGTGAATACACCGATGTCGCGAAACTTTTGATACCGGAGCTCGCGCCGCTGCTGACCGGTAAGCTGTGTCAGTTCTGCTAGGTTTTCCAACAAAGCTTGTTTGAGCATGGACGCAGCTTTGAGGGGATTGGCGTGAGCGCCGCCGATCGGCTCTGGTACGATTTGATCGAGAACGCCGAGGTTTTTCAAATCCCAGGAAGTAATTTTGAGGGCTTCGGCGGCCAAGTTAGCTTTGCCAGAGTCTTTCCAGAGGATGGCGGCACAAGCTTCGGGGGTGGCGACGGTGTAAACGGAATGTTCTAGCATCAGCAGCCTCTCGCCGACGCCGATACCCAGCGCGCCGCCGGAACCGCCTTCGCCGATGACGGTGCAAATAATCGGAACGTCGAGGCGAAACATTTCTCGGAGGTTGCAGGCGATCGCCTCTCCCTGTCCGAGCTGTTCGGCCTCTAAGCCCGCCCAAGCTCCGGGAGTGTCGATAAACGTGAAAATTGGCATACTGAAGCGATCGGCGTGTTCCATCAACCGCAGGGCTTTGCGGTAGCCGCCCGGAGCAGCCATGCCGAAGTTGCGGGCGATATTGTCTTTGGTGTCGCGCCCTTTTTGATGGCCGATGATGACTGTGGGACGCCCGTCTATGCGGGCAATTCCGCCGACGAGGGCCGGGTCGTCTCCCCCTCGCCGATCGCCGTGTAGCTCGATCCACTCGTCGCTAATTGCCTGAATGTAATCGAGGGTGCTGGGGCGGCGCGGGTGGCGGGCGAGTTGCAGCCGCTGCATGGGGGACAAGCTGCTGAAAATTTCTTGTCGCAGTTGGGCGCTGCGAGCTTCGAGTTTGCGAATTTCGTCGGTGACATCGACGCTGTTTTCGGCAGCGAGTTCGCGGATCTGGTGAATTCGGGTTTCGAGTTCGGCCAGGGGCTTTTCAAAATCTAAGAGTAAGGGTTTACGGTCAGGGTTTGCCACGCTGAAAATTTTTAAGTATGTTTGTCGATCGACTCTTTGGAGATCCTACCGCGTTAGGTGTTGCCTAAAAACAGGGTTCGCGGGAAGTTTTTGATTTTGCAATCCTAATTTGCTTGATACCGCGCCAGACAACCAGGGGCTAGAGCTTCGTTTCAATTTTAATAAATATAATTGGTTAACCCGCATCATCCCTTCCGTCTCAATTCCCCAACAGCCAACAGCCAACAGTTAACAGTTAACTGTCAACTGTCCACTGTCAACTGTCCACTATCAAAATGACAGCAAAGGTTGGAAACCGTGTTTAACCGAAATCTCGCCGATTTGCTCCATCTTTTCGACTGTAATTTGATTGCGTCCCCAAGAAAAATTGGTATACAACTTTTCAAATTCCAGCAGCATAGATTCAGCAAAACAAGCAAACAACTGTCTGCCCGGTACATCCATATTGACAATCTTCATAATTTTCCAGTCAATGTCTAGGGAATGCTCCACAATACCGCCGTTGAGTACGTAGACTTCCGGGTGCTGAAGTTGAGTTGCCAAATTTTTCGGATAGCCTCCATCAATCAGCAAACACGGTTGCTTCAATGTAGAGGGGTCAATTTCGACACCCTTCGGCATACTCGCTACCCAGACGACAATATCAGCTTGAGGCAAAGCTTCTTCCAAGTCCATAATTTTGCCCCGTCCCAATTCTGACTGCAAAGCTTGCAAGCGTTCTTTGTCGCGGGCAATTAGCAGCAATTCTGCCACATTTGTTTTCACATTCAGCCAGCGGCACACCGCACTGCCAATGTCGCCAGTAGCACCGCAAACAGCTACAGTAGCTTTTGACAGTTCAATCCCCAATTTGGGGGCTGCTTGTTCTACTTGGCGGCAGAGAATGTATGCCGTATGAGTATTGCCAGTCGTGAACCGTTCAAACTCCAACTTGAGATTGCGAATTTGCTTAATTTGCTGCAAGTTGAAAGTTTCAAAAATTATCGAAGAAAAGCCGCCTAAAGCAGTGATATTAATCCCGTGTTTTTGAGCGTGAGCCATCGCGTTAATGATTTTGCGAGTGGCTGCTTTGATCCGGCGAGTTGCCAGCATTTCTGGCAGAAAACAGGATTCCACATAGCGGCCTTCTATTTTTTGCCCGGTGATGCTTGTCACCGTGATAGTATCAACTATTTGGGGCGGCGCGCTGCACCAAAAATCGAGACCTTGATCGGCGTATTCTGGATAGCCCAGCTCGTTAGCTACTGATTGGGCGTGTTCTAAGCTGGTTAAGTGACCGATTAGACCAAACATTAAGTTGTCAAATGAAGGAAGAAGAAAGAAGGAAGAAGGAAGAAGGAAGGCACGACACGGATTAACACAGATACACGGATTAATTATTGAGCGTGTGTCAGATGTCAACCCCTCTGCCCCCCCAAAAGGGGAAAGTCCGAAGTCAGGAATAAGGGAAAATTAAAAGGTTTTAATTTTTAATTTTTCTCCCCTTCCTGATTTCCCAATTGATTAGGCTGCGAGGCCTTGTGCTGACATCCGCATGATGTCGCGGTTGTTAAAGCCAATGTTGCCGAGGGCTTCGCCGTAGGCAATCATGAAGTCTTCAACTAAAGCATCTTTTTCCATCCCCAAGACGCGAGCATCGTCTGCGACAGCGTTTAGCAGCTTCCAGATGATGGGCAGGTTTTGGCGGTTGGCGGCTTCGAGTTCGGCTTTGGATTCTTCAAAGTGAGCTTGCAGCCAAACTTCCCCAAAGTTGAGGTGGCTGTATTCTTCTTTGACGACGCCTTCGGTGATTTTGCGGGCAAAGTCGTCGGCAACGGGGATGTAGATGTTGTATGCTGCGATCGCAAAACACTCGATAATTAGCGATTGAATCAGCAAGCAAGTTACAATCTGACCGGATGCCGCAGCGGTTTGGAAGTTTCCGTGCAGTTGGGAAAAGAACTTCTTGGCAAATTCCATGTCTGGCGTTACCTTGAGATTCCGGCCGCAAGCTTGGAAGCCTTTCTTGTGGCGGTTTTCCATCTTGGACAAGCCAATTAACTCTTCCTTTTTGTCAGCCAACATTTCGGCCAGTGTCAGGTAATTATCGTGAGCTTCTTGTTCGCCTTCAATCACAATAGCGTTGATTCGGCTGTAAGCGTCTTTGTAAGTTTCGGTTTGAAAGTCAATTGCTGGGCTGGCCTCAAGCTGGGGCATAAATATGTCGTCTCCTGATTGTTATTGAGCAAATACCAAGTAGAGTTTTGGATGTTAAGACAATGATACAGTTACTTGAACTTTACTTAAGTCATCAGTCTGGTTAGCTAGGCTATTTCCAGCCCCCGCTCTCTCGGTACTTCGATTTAAGGGCGGGTTGTTGACTTTACACTCTACCCATTTTCAACAATCAATTTACCAATTGTGTGAGAATTTGGGGGCGATCGGGTTTGAGAACCTCACAGGCTTATTATTTTAGGTTAATTCACAAATTTATGGGTAAATCCTTTGACAGGTCGAAGGCGCTGGAACTGCTGAGTTTTCTGCTGTTGCTGGCGGGGGCTGCGCTGGTGCTGCTACCGCTAGCTGCTGTATTTTTGGTTTCTTTATCACCATCGGGTGTCGGTGTCAAGACCACAGGTCTAACTTTCGCGAACTATCAAGAGGCCTGGCGGCGGGGAAATTTTTTGTTGGCATTCCTTAATTCTACTCTAGTGGCGCTGGCTGTTACCGCTTTTCAGGTTGTGACTTCTGCTTTGGCTGGTTACGCCTTGGCGAGGTTGAAGTTTCGCGGGCGAGAAGCGATGGTGTTGGGGGTGTTGGCGACTCTGGTGATTCCGTTTCAGCTTTTGGTGATTCCGATTTTCTTGGTTTTGAAGTGGGGCCATTTGCTGAATACTTACGGGGCGCTGATTTTGCCGACGGCGGCTAACGGTTTTGGGATTTTTCTGCTGCGCCAGTATTTTATAACTATTCCGGTGGAGTTGGAGGAGGCGGCAATGCTGGATGGGGCTAACCGCTGGCAGGTTTTGTGGCAAGTAATGCTGCCTTTGGCGCGCCCTGCTTTGGTGACGCTGTTTTTGTTTACCTTTATCGGCGAGTGGAACGATTTGTTTAAGCCGCTGGTGTTTACGACGCGGCCGGAGTTGCGAACTGTGCAGTTGGTTTTGGCTGAATTTCAAGAACAGTTTACTAGCAGTTGGCAGTTGTTGATGGCGGCAGTGGTAATTGGCACAGTGCCGGTGGTGTTGCTGTTTTTGGCGGGTCAGCGGCAGTTTATTCGGGGGATTGCGGCGACGGGGATTAAGAATTAAGTCTGAGATTAAGTCATTCGGCGATTGAAATCGCTTCTATAAAAACCAAGTCCGCGCAACGCGAGACTGAAGAGTATTTGACCATAATTTGGTATCATATGTGAATCTATGCAAAAGCTCGGTTTGTTTTTATTTATTGTATCCTTTCTGCCGTGGCTGGCAATCTTTTTTGTTGTGCCGTTCCTGCCGCTGAGCATCGCTGAAAAAACTGCAATTGATGTCGTTCTGGCTGTTGTCGCCGAAGTTTGTTTTTGGGTGAGCGTGCTGCTGTTGGGAAAAGAAGTAGTTACTAAATATCGGCGTTATTTGAATCCGCGCTATCTTTGGAAAAAAATCAGAAGTTTGAACCGCAGATGAACGGAGATATTTATGGGATTTATCGACGTTTATCTGCGGTGAAGGTGGATTTATTGACTGAATATTTGCAAGCGCACAGAGCGTTCTCCGTCGCCGAAATCCACTTCAATCTTTTCTCCCGAAAGACTGTCCAAGCATCCCAAAAGCAACCGCAAATTCGGGGTGCTGGCTCCTGTATCCACGTATAATCTATCTGCCAAACTGCCTAAACGCTTCCAAACCGTGTATAGTTTGACTACTGTTTGTTCTAACAGTGCGGCTTGTTTTACTACGTCGGCAGTGGTTCCCAAACAGCCAACTCGCAAGGATTCTTCTAAGGCCATTTCCATGTCTAAGTGAGACTGATTGAGGGCTTGGACTTGGGCGGCTGCGTCGAGATATTTTGATAAGTTTTTGGCGTCGGAAGTTAGCTGTTTGACTGTATCTACGTCGGGATTTTCTGCTACTTCTTTTTGGATTTCGCTTTGGTGAGATGGGGAGAGTTTCTCCATTTCTTTGACTAAAGGAGCGAGGTAGCGGGAAGGAAGAGAACCGGTTGATGCTTTTTCTTTGACTTCTTCTGGCAATAATTCTGAGTTCATTGCCATCCATTCGTCGGAGAGTTGTTTGACTTCGCGCCTGGTGATCCGATCGCCCTTTGAGGCCGCATCTGTTACCATTTGCTGTACTTCGGGAGATGCTTTGGCGGTTTCTACAAAGGCTCTTTTGCTGAAGTTTCTAATCGAATCTGGGTCTAAATCTCCTTGTTCGATCAGAGTTTCGGCACTCTTAGCTAGTTCTATCAAAGAATAGGCTTGACTTTTGCCAATTTCTCGTTCTTTTAGCCAGTTCAAAAAGCCGGTACCGCGTCCGTCGCCGCCTTTTTTTTCTCTGTCTCGGACTGTTCGCAGAATCCGCCCGCGCCAGATGTCGGTTTGCAAGTCGAAGCGATCGCACACTTTCCAGGCATTGTCAACCTGCGATTCAAAGTCGAAGTCTGGTATTTGTTCGTCTTCGGGGTCTGGCAATTGGAAATTGATGTCGGTCAAGCCTTTAAGGGCTTCGGCAAGTTCTGCGGGAGATTGGGGGACTTCAGCCATTAGGAAAAATGTGGGTAGTGCAACAGCCGATTTGATTTGGAACTTGCACGGGTTGACTTTTGAGACGCTATATGTAGCGGTAAAGTTGGCAAGACTTACGTACTAATAGAGTTTTTGTGCAAGTCATATTATTATTGCACGGCACAGGGCGATCGGCGAAAAGATATCTCAACAGGACTGATGCAAGCCCTATGGATAGCAGTTGACATGGGACAGTTGACCTGGGACAGTGATTGTACCCAAATCAAGCCGTTTATGAAATCCTCCTTTAATGACATCGATCTACTACCGCTGCGGACATTGATTGCAGTGGCCCAATAAAAATTAACGGCCTGTAATTACTTGAAATAACCACCCGAAAAGCATCACGCTCAAGAAAATTACACCTCCGACAATTAACATCAAACCTAACAGTAACGCCGCCACAAATAGCCAATCGGCTTTTTTGCCTTGTTCGGGGCTACCTAAATGAGCGTCCAGCAATTCTATGTTTTTGACATTAGCTTTCCAAGCAACATCCAATAAGTCTCCAGCCACCGGTACAGTGCCGGCAACTGTATCAAATACGATGTTAGTTGCCATCTTGACTAAAGTCTCTTGCGGTACTCCCATTTGAGCAGCTTTGAACACAACATAACCTGCAAAGATTGAACCGACCAAATCGCCACCACCTGGGATAAGTCCCAATATCGGATCTAGTCCGATGCGGTGTTTTGTACCGGGAATCGGAATTGCATTGTCGAGTAAATGGCTGATGCGGCGGAGTCGGCGCAAGGATGCAACATGGGAGTTGTTGGGAGTGTTTGCGGATGAATTTTGTATAGGAGAACGAGACATTTAGATTACTCCTCACTTTATTTCTTACTTGTAGGGGCAATCCCCCCGTGGTTGCCCCGATTTCGATCGCCAAATTATCTTTCATGATACAGAGAAACCCGGCTTTTATTCAAAACCGGGTTTCTTGTTTCTAGCTGCGGGCTATTAGCTTAGCCTGCTATTTGTTGCCTTCGGTGAAGTCGGCGTCAATCACGTCGTCGCCGCCGCCTGTGGGGCCGCCGTCTCCGTAGCCGCCGGGGCCGCCGGGGCCGCCGGGGCCGTCAGTCGGGCCGCCTGCTTGCTGGTACAGGTTGCTGCTGACAGCGTAGAATGCTTGCTGCAACTCTGTTGTCAGGGTTTTGATGCGATCGTCATCTTCTTTTTCGATCGCCTCGCGCAAGTCTTTAATCAAGCCTTCAACCTTAGTCTTGTCGTCAGCAGGAACCTTATCGCCCAATTCTGCCAACTGCTTCTCGATTTGATAGGCTAAAGAATCGCCTTGGTTTTTGCGATCGATCTTTTCGCGCCGTTCTTTGTCAGCAGCGGCATTCGATTCGGCTTCCTTCACCATGCGATCGACTTCATTGCTGGGCAAAGTAGAAGCACCGGTAATGCTGATAGATTGCTCCTTGCCAGTACCTTTATCCTTAGCAGCTACATTCAAGATACCGTTAGCATCGATATCGAAAGTAACTTCAATTTGAGGTACGCCGCGGGGGGCCGGAGGAACTCCATCTAAGCGGAAAGTTCCCAAATCTTTGTTGTCGTTTGCCATTTCCCGTTCGCCTTGCAAAACGTGAATTTCCACGTTTGTTTGACCGTCTACAGCAGTCGAGAAAGTTTCCGACTTCTTCGTAGGAATAGTCGTGTTGCGGGGAATGATTTTGGTCATCACGCCGCCCAAGGTTTCGACGCCGAGAGACAGCGGAGTAACGTCTAGGAGCAAGATGCCCTCAGTGCCTGCTTCGCCGGAGAGCACGCCTGCTTGAATTGCTGCACCGACTGCTACGACTTCATCCGGGTTTACCGTTTGGTTGGGGTCTTTGCCGAGGATTTTTTTAACGAGTTCTTGCACCGCTGGAATGCGTGTAGAACCGCCGACTAGGACAACTTCATTAATTGCAGATTTGTCTAATTTGGCGTCGCGAATCGCGTTTTCTACGGGGATGCGGGAACGATCGATCAAATCAGAACAGAGCTCTTCAAACTTGGCCCGCGTCAAAGTCGTGTCCAAGTGTTTTGGGCCGTCTTGAGTCGCGGTAATAAACGGCAAGTTGATTTCGGCTTGGGTAACGCTCGAAAGTTCAATCTTGGCTTTTTCGGCTGCTTCTGTCAGGCGTTGCAGTGCTTGTTTATCTTTGCGGAGGTCAATTCCTTCGGCTCTTTGGAATTCGTTAGCGATGAAATCGACGATTTTTTTGTCGAAGTCGTCACCGCCGAGGTGAGTGTCTCCAGAAGTTGCCAGCACTTCAAATACGCCGTCGCCAACTTCGAGAATAGATACGTCGAATGTACCGCCACCTAAGTCAAATACGAGGATGGTTTCGTTGCTCTTTTTATCTAATCCGTAAGCTAAAGCGGCGGCTGTAGGTTCGTTAATAATCCGCAGCACTTCGATACCGGCAATTTTGCCAGCGTCTTTAGTCGCTTGGCGCTGGGAGTCGTTGAAGTACGCTGGAACCGTGATCACTGCTCTGGTGACGGTTTCGCCGAGGTATTTGCTGGCGTCTTCTACCAGTTTGCGGAGGACTTGTGCGGAAATTTCTTCAGGGGCAAATTGCTTGCCGCGGGCGGGACAGTCGAGTTTGAGGCTGTTCCCGACTTTCAGGACTTTGTAGGAAACTTCTGTGGTTTCGTGGGTTACTTCGTCAACCCGGCGTCCGATAAACCGTTTTACTGAGTAAAAGGTGTTTTCGGCGTTCATCACGGCTTGGCGCTTGGCGATTTGTCCGACGAGCTGGTCGCCATTTTTAGCATATGCTACTACAGAAGGTGTGGTGCGACCCCCTTCGGCGTTGGCGATGACGGTGGGTTTGCCGCCTTCCATAACTGCGACGCAGGAGTTTGTCGTACCAAGGTCAATTCCAACTACTTTTCCCATAGGGGTGTTCCGGCTCCAATGACTACAAAATTTTGGTTTTCTATCTGTGCGATAGTCTGGTTATTCAGGACTGCGATTCTACTTCGGGGATTTACCGGTAGTGAGTCCTGCTTTAATACAGTCTTCGATAGGGTGCTTATCTCTATACTGCGGGCGGTTAGACCTGGGAATGAAGGGGTGTTTACCGAACCTGTTACGGGACGGTTGCATTCATCGGCCTGGCGACGCTGCAGTTGTTGACTGCTTTTCTTTACTCTTCCTAATGTACGGGGTTCGATCGATCGGGGTATTGTGGCAAACCGTATACGTTGTGTTGTATTTGCCGTCTTTGTTGTATATTTTTTTGTTGTTGGGTTCGGGCGATCGATCTTTTGGCTGCCAAATAGAAGTAAAAATTATAAATTATAGTTATGAGTTAGACTGCTACCAATTTGCTGCTTGTTTAATTGTACTCATCAGAATAAACAGTGAAAAAGGAGTAGGGTGCATCTCACTTTTGCAAATATATGAAAAAGGGCTAAAATGAAAAAGCTAGTAAAACTGTCAAAAAATCTGAGGTAAAAAAATGACACCCGAAGACCAAAAGCTCCTAAAAGCACACTTAAAAGGGGTAGCAGAAATTCTTTACAGAAATACAGATTCAACCGAACTATCAAATTTTGAAAGTATCGAAAAATCTCTGCGTCAAAAAATATTATCAGAAGTGGGGCCAGAATTAGGTAGCTTTTTTTTTCAACAGTATCAGGAATTAAAACAGGAAGAATGCGAACAGTAAAATCTGTAGTTGGGTCGCTCAGGATTACAAATAATCAGGCGGAATATTTCGGGTTAAAACCTTATAGTCAACTCAGTCCCATGATGGAAAAGTGTGCTCTGATAATCAGTGCCAATGAGTCTTATCAAAAAGGAGAAAAAGATTTAGAAACATTCACA
>JAUBOG010000752.1:0-2149 GCA_036700105.1 Microcoleus occultus BM001215583 | reverse complement strand
ACTAATAAATTGTCTGCCGAAATGCTTCGCCCTTGCCAAATTGAGATGCACCCAGTTGCTTGGTCTGCCGGGTCAAGGGAGCGCCGACAGACCGCGACCCGTCTGCGATTACCTGCCGCCGATCGCCTGGGCCAGCCCGAGGAAGAGCGGTATACACAAGCCGATCGCAATGGGTGTACCGATGGCTGTGGATGCGCCGATGTAGGCGGAGGGATTGGCCGACGGAATCCCGGCTCGCAACGTGGGCGGACCTGAGATGTCTGAACTGGAGGCGGCGATGACGGCGAGGATCACAACACCGCCCAGGCTGAATCCCGTGGCGTAGTGGGCAATCATGCCGAGACCGAAGGCGATCAACCCATGCACCAGCGGTGCCACTACGCTATACACGACGTACCACTGGGCTACCTTGCGAAGTTCGCCAAGTCTTGACCAAGCCTCCATACCCATGACCAGCATCAAGATCGAAAGCAAGCCGCGGAAGAGAGGGTCGTAGAAGCTTTTATAGACACTTTCCGGCTGGGTGAACAGGCCAAGAGCAATGCCGAGCAACATTGCCGATAGGGCAGGGCCCTGGAGGCTTTCCTGCACGATCGGCCATATCTTGACCCGATTATCCGCAGGCTTCTGCTGCTTGCTGAGATACTCTTGCCGACCGCGGGGATAATCTTGCTGATCGGGATAATCGCCTGCTGCAACGGGCTGCTTGCTGAAAGACTCCTGCACGGTAGAGTGGGCTGCTGGACTACCCTTCTTCTTGTTGAGATAAATGTTGGCCACCACAATCGCCGTTACGAGCGCTGGGATATCCATGAAAGGATAGAGTGCGGCAGCCCATGCCTCGTATGGCATCTTTTGTTCTTCCAGTAGTGTCAGGGCTGCAGCCATGGTAGAGCCACTCACAGCACCAAACAATCCCCCGGTCGCAATCGCATCTATGGTGTTGACCTTCGGCAGCTTGGCCAACGTATAGCGCGCGATGAATACAACAAGAACCCCTACCGCTACAGCAGACGCTGCGGGTATCACCATCTCCGTCAGGTTGGAATTGCGGATCGCCTGACCACCGGTCAGACCGATTTTCATGAGCAGCATGAAGACGATGATCTGATTAATCGCCTCTGGAATTACCAATTCGCTACCAAGGGCGGCAATGACCATACCACCAATCAAAAACCCGAGTGTTGGGGACTGCAACTGCTTAACGAAGTCCATTAAAAACAAGGACAAAAAATCCACGAATACCTCCTTCCGCCTCCTCTAACGAAGAGCGATTATTGTGAGCAGTGAGCTTTAAGAAGTAAGGGTGCAGCGCTTCAACCCTGCCGACAGGTGTTCGCATAACACCTGTCGGCAGGGGATTCAGAGATGGCCGCTCTCCGAATGGGGCTAGAAGGTGTCGCTGTCCGGCAGTAACTTCCATAGAGCAATATCTATTAAGACCCAAAATTTTATGTACTTAAGTCATATTCTTAATTTCTCACAAATTTGCGATCGCTTTACATGGATATGCCAAATAATTTCATATTCAAATCATTAGTTTTCCTTTTATTCTCAGAAAACCAGTATATCTCTGGTCAGTGTAAATTGCGAACGCAGAATTTTATCTATACACGGATATTGCACCGAGGACGGTATGGGATCGGCCAAATCGGGAACAGGATCTGCGCGGACACCACTCTTCTAGCAATGGCTGAGCTAATCAATTCACATTTCAGGGGGAGCTGTTGACGGTTCATAAGTCGTGGATGGACTGTAACTGGCGAGGTTAAACCACCCCACCGCCAGTAGGAGACAGAACCGGCGGCCCAACAAAAAAAGTCCAGGCGTGAAACGAATCGATCGCGCAGAGCAGGCGGCGATCTGCGCTATATACCTGCACTAGCAAGCCTTCGCTGGTGTTGTCAAATTTGGTCCGCAGTTTAGTTGAGTCAAACTTGTTCATTGTGCACGCTCCATGCTGCTCGAATGTGTGTGGCGGTGGCGGGTACTTGCCCGCCGCTACGGGAATACCTGTCAGAAATTCACCTGTGAATGGAGAGTGTCTCAAGGAGAGAGACTGGGTATAGCCTTTCTCGAAAAGGTGAGGTATGTCAGATTCTATGTACATCAAGGTTTTCGACCTTTGATATATACCTCATCTATCTGA
>JAUBOG010000751.1:0-2154 GCA_036700105.1 Microcoleus occultus BM001215583 | reverse complement strand
AAACTCTAGTAGATAAGCCGCCAAAATCTATAGCCAGAATCGCATCTGGTATTGATGGTTTTTTCTTCATAAATGCTGGCTTTTATTACGTTATAAAATGATAGTATTGGCTTCAGTTTAAGTCTGACCTCACCAAATCCGGTGGTTTTAGATAGTTAAAATAGCCCCCTCCAAATGGCGGGGTACAGGCTGCCTTTCAAGGAAAAAATATTGGGTGAATTATCAGGGAAAGAGCTTTAGAGTTGTGAGAAACGGTGTAGGTATTGTGAGTGAGATACCGAGCAGGTACGCCCAAAGTATCTTCAATAAAGTGTTTGAGTTCGGTGTGGGAGTAGCACTTCTCGAACGTACCCCACTTGGTAATTACGCCATCGTTATAAGCAATACCCGCATGATTGGTCGATCGCGGGCGTGATAGCACTAACCACCAGAGTTTTGCGGGTTAGGTGGTAAGCAGAGATGAGCGCTTCACACCGAACCATGAGAGTTTCAATAGTGCTAAGGACATAAATCAGGGTGACAATATCAGCCGCTTTTTTGATTCGGGGAAAGTAGTAAGGGTCGTAACCCCGGGAGCGAACACCCATTGCTTGGAGGAAGCGGACATCATCCCCACGACCACATCCATAATCCAAGTGTGTGTGGTGGTGTTGGAGTATCCCCCCATCAATAGTAGCAGCCATAGGTAAGCTTAATTCATTGCGCTTGAGAGCGGCTTTGTGTCTCGGTATTGTTCTCTGGTCTAGTTGAGTTGGTGTCATACTAAATCAACTTAATATCAAGAGTAATTTTAAATATACAAATAATTTAAATTAAAGGGCTACCGCTAGGGTGTAAAAAATAGGGAGTAAGCTATGCTCTACGCTTTGATTAATTCAACAGGAATCCACCGGCTGGAAGTAGAAAAAAAGTTGGAACTTGCAGATTTGCAAAACCGAGTGGGCATTGCAGGTGAACCTGCGTTCATAGAATATGTCCCGAATCAATTTCCAGATCCCGCGATAGACCTAATCTGTGATGAGGAATTCTTATACAAGGAATTGCCCTTAACCTGCATTACCCGTCGCAGTATTGCACTTTGCGGTCAAGTAATTGCTGCTGCATCTACGGATGATGGTGAAACAATAGGGTTGACAGAAGTTCAGTTTCAATTAGTCGCGACAAATCTGATTATTGCGAGCAGGATCTAATCTATCATGCCTCAATTTTGCGCTTGGGGCAATTTATTAAAATCTTATAATAATAACGTATTACTAATAGCTAATAATTGATAAAATTAATAATTAAAATAACTCAAACACAATGGCTATCGCAATGGGTGTAAATCACAATTAGAACAATTGCGAGAACATCATGCCCAGAAAGAATACACAATTACCCGCATCTCAAGAACCTGTCACATCGAGTGAATCTACGGCTAATACGCTCAATACGTCCTTATTGGATGTTATTTGCACTCAATTACTAGCAACCTCAGAGCAGGGAATAGAAGCACTGACCGCCCTCAAAGCTCAACTAAAAGCACAATACGACACCCCCGAAACTCCTGAAACCGACTCAATTGTGCAGCAAGCATGGCAACACATGAACCCAGACCAACGTACTCTGATTTCCAGTCGCTGTGAGGCTCACCGAGGGCACACTAAGTCATTGCATTTACTCACTGTAGAACTGGAGGACTTGGATGAACTAATCGACAACATCGAAGGTGAAAAAATCACACCCGAATTAGAAGTAGCGGTGCAACAACTCTTAGAACAACGGGGTAGTACCTACGAGCAATGGCTTTCCAAAGTTGATAACTACTGCGCTGCCATTACCAACCGCCATGCCCTGAATAAACAACGAAAACAGGAAATAATCACTTTTTACAAAGGACTCTTTTCTGCTTAATATTAACCTCAAAACAAAAGCAATTTTAATAAGATAGCTGTCGCTAGTGTAGAAAAAATAGTAAATTAGAGGTACACAATGCACTGCTGTTTAGGGTTGGATTGTACTCAAATGGGTTTAGATGAAGGCGGAGAGTGCATCAACGAAGAAAGTTGCTACCGTTACACAGAAGCTTGGAATTTGTACGAGATAGTGCTACTCAAAGGATTACCAGGAGCGGTGTATATATGCTGGCCTGGCAGAGATGCGAATACCGAATGG
>JAUBOG010000750.1:0-2155 GCA_036700105.1 Microcoleus occultus BM001215583 | reverse complement strand
GCTTTTTCATTTTAGCCCTTTTTTCAGAGATTTGCAAAAGTGAGATGCACCCGTTATTGGTAATATCCAATACCCCAAATCCTTTGCTATCTTTGCCGCTGTTTGTAAAGGTCATTTTCAGCGGATCGGTCGTAGCAGCTAATCCTTCTAACCCTTCATCGGCTGTTATATTTCCGATTAATTGATTCCACTTTTTAGGGTTCTGGTTTGGGTCGCTGGGTCGGTCTTTGGGGTCGATGTTAACAGCGTAAATTTTGCTGTTCGAGCCGTTTGGTGCGGTAACAAACAGCTTTTTACCGTCGCTGCTAAGGGCTATTTGCCGCAAACCGCTAGGTGCTGCACCAACTGTGATAGTTTGGGTGACTTGGTGATATTTGGACGAGAACGGGTTGATATCGAGAACGTAGATGGAATTGCCGCCAGTTTTTCCGTCTGCGATGTAGGCGTATTGGTCGCGGGGGTCTATGACTATCGATCGACCTTCTGCACCGCTGGGCAAATTTATCGGATTGATACCAGCGGTATTCGGCTGAGTGTCTATCTGCTGCCGCGTCATCGGATCGACTACAGCAATGCGCCCGGAGCGATCCATTACTACATAAGCACGGCTACCGTCACTGGTGACTGTTAGTTCTCGCGGGCGATCGAGTATATCATCCGTGCCCACAGAAACGCTAGCAATGGACAAGTCGCTGCTATTAGTAGCTGCGACGACAGATTTGGGATTTGCACCGTTAATAATTGCAACTTTATCTGTTGTCCACTGCGCGGCAAAGATGTATTCTGTATTGTTTTCTATTCGGTAAGCAGTGCTATCGTATTTAACTTCTTTGGCTGGTTCCGAGGGCTTCGGGCTGACTTTTTCGTTTTGCTTGCGGCTGATGACGATGCGGGATTCACCTAACGGTACAGTGTTGGGAACTTGAACGGCGATTTCAAATTGATTGTTTGCTAATTTGCGACTTTTGTCTGTCAAAACTGTTGCTTCGTAAGACTGTTTACCGACTAAGAATTTTACGGTTAAGTCGCTGAATCTGCTGCCTACCGGGTCGCCAAAGTTATCTACTAATACATTGGTAGCCGTGATGAAGAGAACGGGTTGATTGTTGGGAAAAGGTTGATTGTTGCTGTCTGTAAACTTAAGTTCGGCGTTTTGGATGATGGGAGGTTTTTTAGGATTTGAAGCTGTTGGTGCGAGTTGGGATGCGCGTCTTTCGCCGATTAAAATATCTTTGTCTGAGTAGTCGAGATCCCTTTCACCTATAATTTCCCCAGTCAGAGCATCTAGTGCGCTATTTTTTGCGGGGGGGGTAAAATCCGTGTAGGGGAAGCTCTGACTCAAACTGAGGGAGTTGGAAAAGCTGGTGATGTCTTCAGCGCTATTGTTGTCAGTGGCTGGAAGTGAAGCGAGTGTTTGTTCTGGGATCGTGTTGGCGTAAGCTTGACTATTGAGTAAGTTTTTGGTATCAATCTCAAATTCTGAGGCGAGGAAATTCTGAAACGGATCTTGAGTGTTAAAAGGTGAATCTTTAACAAGTTTCATGTTTAATTTCCGTAGATGCGAGTGAGCTGTTGGATTTTGGTAGTTTCAAACTAACTAATTGATGCGCTTCACCCTTCATTCAAGAAGAATGTGTGGATTCGGACTCGATCGAGTTTTTAGTGCGTGATTTTTATTTATTTTCCAAAGTTTTATTTAGAATAATGTTCCCGTATTTTCGGCAGCCAGTCAATCACGGAAATTACTGATATTTTCAGTCGGGTACTGAAAAACTGGCAGTGTCCGCAACAACTTAATAGCAGAGCATATGTGAATGTTGCTGCGCTAGTTAGTTTGTTTTACTGATAAATTGTGATTTAATTGTTAAAAGTTTACAGATTCTTTATCAAAGTAATGTACTTTACTCAGCAATAATACTTAAATTGTTGTACGATCGCATTTCAAGCCTACTCAAATTTACTGACTGGAAATTACGGAACAACGGGAGCATCTGTGTTTGGCTTTTATAGTGCGAGATATTCAGTAGTTCGCACTGTAAAAAAAATGCTTTTTGCAAAAATGAAATGCTCCCTGTTGGCGTGCATCTCAATTTGGAAAGAGCGAAGCATTCCGGCAGACAATTTATTAGTGAGAACCAGATATCTACTGCCGGAA
>JAUBOG010000749.1:0-2162 GCA_036700105.1 Microcoleus occultus BM001215583 | reverse complement strand
TAAACGAAATAACAGTATTCTTATTCCCCCCCAAAGCATCGGGGGGGCGCCGGGGAGGTCAAAGAGTGTTGCATGACTTTAGAGAAATGGTATTATTCAATAAACCGCAGAGGGCGCAGAGAAAAAGGAAATATTTTGATTCCTATATTTCATCTATTATGGCGCAAAAAAGACGCGTTTAACTAGCATCTATATCTGCAAGTATAGATTGCAAAATTCACTAAACATTCATCTATTCGTGAAAATATATAGCAGCCCAGCATAACTGGTAAACGGCAACTTATACCTGCGGGCTGATTATCAAAAACCCCACCCTCAAGTATATTGATTGTTAAAAGTAGATTGCACTTTTAAGGAAGTATTGGATTAGTTATGCTTGAAGGATTAATTCAAATCGCATTAACCTTAATCATTTTAGTAGCGATATCGCCTTTGTTTGGTCATTACATGGCGCGGGTGTACATGGGAGAACGAACCATTCTCGACCCCGCTATTAAGCCTGTAGAACAGCTCATCTATAAAGCCAGCAATATCCGGTCTGTAGATTCCATGACAGGTTGGCAATATGCGCGATCGTTGCTGTACAGCAATGCAGCAATGGGCATATTTGTCTTTTTAATTTTCATGCTTCAGGGAGTGCTGCCTTTAAATCCCACCAGCTTAACCGCACCAACTTGGGACACTGCACTGCATACAACTATTTCATTCCTCACAAATACCGACCAACAGCATTACTCCGGCGAAACAACATTCAGTTATCTATCCCAGTTAACTCTGGGTTTTTTAATGTTCACTTCAGCCGCCACCGGTTTAGCAGTAGGGATTGCCTTTATCCGGGGATTGACCGGCCGCCCGCTGGGAAACTTTTACATCGATTTAATTCAATCAATTACCCGAATTCTGCTGCCCATTTCTTTGATAATCGGCTTATTTTTGCTAATTTCAGGAGTACCGGAAACCCTAGCAGGGCCGGCAGTTGCAACTACTTTAGAAGGCGGCACGCAAGTAATTGCTCGCGGCCCAGTCGCTCACTTTGAAAGTATCAAACAACTGGGAGAAAACGGCGGCGGTTTCTTTGCCATTAACTCGGCTCACCCCTTTGAAAATCCCAGGCCTTTTACCAACCTGCTGGAAACATTAGCAATGGTTTCTATCCCAGCAGCGCTCATTCACACATACGGCAGATTTGCCAACAACAAAAAGCAGGGATGGCTGATTTTTTGGATGGTGTTTGCTATCTATGTAATTTTGATAGGCGTTGCAGCAGTTGGCGAGTTTCAAGGCAATCCTCAAGTGAATACTTTGCTGGGTTCAGTGCAGCCAAATTTAGAAGGGAAAGAAGTTAGGTTTGGCTGGGCAGAAACCGCGCTGTGGGCGGTGAGTACGACTGGGACAATGTGCGGGGCTGTCAACGGAATGCACGACTCTTTAATGCCGCCGGGGGGGTTTGCTACGTTGTTTAACTTATTTTTGCAAATCGTTTGGGGCGGACAGGGAACGGGAACAGCGTACTTATTTATCTACTCCATTTTGAGCGTATTTCTCACCGGATTGATGGTGGGAAGAACGCCGGAATTCTTGGGACGAAAAATTGAGAAACAGGAAATAGTTTTAGCCAGCGTTGTGCTGCTAATTCACCCGATCGCCGTTTTAATCCCCGGCGCAATTACCCTCGCCTTTCCCGACAGCTTGAGCGGCATCAGCAACCCCGGATTTCACGGCATTTCCCAGGTATTTTACGAATACGCTTCGGCCTCCGCCAACAACGGTTCCGGCTTAGAAGGATTGGGTGACTCTCAACCAGCACCTACCGCACTTTGGTGGAATTTAAGCACCTGTTTTAGCTTGCTTCTAGGACGCTACGTGCCGATTATAGCTTTGTTGCTGTTAGCCGACAGCATGACTAACAAACAACCGGTACCAGAAACCACGGGCACTCTCAGAACCGATTCAATTTTGTTTACCAGCGTCACCGCAGGAGTAATCATAATTCTCGGCGCGCTAACATTTTTCCCAGTCCTAGCTTTGGGGCCAATTGCAGAAGGATTTGAAATTAGCAGCGGTAAGTTGAAACCGGCACCGATAAATGTACCCGCAGACATAAATCCTTCACCTTTAGCGACGCCTTCGATCCCCCTAAATCCCCCTTAAGAAGGGGGACT
>JAUBOG010000748.1:0-2164 GCA_036700105.1 Microcoleus occultus BM001215583 | reverse complement strand
GGGGATTTAGGGGGATCTGGACTCAGGTAAAAACGAGATTTATCAAGGCTTTCAGGCTTAAGTTGAGACTAATAAGCAATGCCTAAGTCCCCACTCAAAACTCGTTAAACTTTTGTCCCGCACTCAGGACAAAACTTATTGGTCGAAACATTCTTCGCGCCGCAACTCGGACAATAAATCAACTCCGCAGATTCCAATTTACTCCGTTCCGGTAAACCAACCATTTGAGCGTTGCTCTTACCTGGAACTACCATCGGATAGCAGTTTTCGTCCCTCGTCACCTTCACGTTCATCAGCACCGGGCCTTCATGAGCGAGCATTTGCCCGATCGCCTCCTTGAGTTCATCCGGCCCTGAAACCAGCATCCCCTTCACGCCGTAAGCTTCGGCCAGCATCACAAAATCCGGCATCCCCACAGTCATGTTCGACGACGAATAACGCTCGCCGTAGAACGCCTGCTGCCACTGCCGCACCATGCCTTGCCAGCCGTTATTTACAATTACAATCTTGACATTAATGCCGTATTGTGCTAGCGTTCCCAGCTCTTGAATATTCATTTGCACGCTAGCATCGCCAGCAATACAAATCACTTGCTCGTTCGGCAGCGCCATTTTCGCGCCCATCGCCGCCGGTACCCCGTAACCCATCGTGCCCAAACCAGCGCTCGAAATCCAGCGGCGCGGCCCGTTGTTCAAGAATTGAGCCGACCACATTTGATGTTGACCCACATCCGTCGTGTAGTAAGCATCCGGGGCTTGAGCAGCCAATTCCGAAATCACCTCTTGCGGAGACAAAATGTCTGGATAGTGGGGTACAACTAACGGATAATCCTGTTTCCAGCGATCGATCCTGTGCAGCCATTCCCCAGTCTGTCCGGCCTTCCCCGAAACTCCCGTTTCCCGACAGCGGCGCAGCAAATCGATCAAAACTTGGCGGACATCTCCGACAATCGGCACGTCGGGGCCGCGATTTTTGCCTACTTCCGCCGGGTCGATATCGATGTGAATCACCTTTGCGCGCGCGGCAAACTCGTCTAGTTTTCCCGTGACGCGATCGTCAAACCTCGCCCCGACAGCAATCAGCAAATCGCACTCGGTAACGGCAAAATTAGCGTAAGCAGTGCCGTGCATCCCCAGCATTTTCACAGACAAAGGATGGTTTTCGTCAAAGGAACCTTTGCCCATCAGCGTTGTCGTCACCGGCAACTGGAAAAGTTCGGCGAGTTCCTTAATTTCCTCGTGGGCCCCGGCTGCGATCGCCCCGCCGCCCACATAAAGCAAAGGACGCTTTGCTTCCTTCAGCAAGTGAATCGCTTGATTGATCTGCCGGGGATTTCCCTTCACCGTGGGCCGGTAGCCGGGAATTCTGACGGCCCCGGGTTCCACGGGGAGATAGTCAAATTCTTCTAAACCTACATCCTTCGGCACGTCAACCAGCACGGGCCCCGGCCGCCCTGTACTCGCGATGTGGAAAGCTTCAGCCACAATTCGCGCCATATCTCGGGGGTCGCGCACTACGTAAGAATGCTTGACAATTGGCAGGGTGATGCCGTAAATATCTGTTTCTTGGAACGCATCAGTGCCGATCGCCGGACGCGGAACCTGACCGGTCACAACCACCATTGGAATAGAATCCATGTGGGCCGTCGCAATCCCCGTCACCAGATTAGTTGCGCCGGGCCCGGAAGTCGCGAAACAAACCCCAACTTGTCCGGTAGCGCGGGCGTAGCCGTCGGCGGCGTGGGCTGCGCCTTGTTCGTGCCGCACCAAAATGTGTTTGATGGCGCCGGTTTCTTCAGCCCGGTAGAGTTCGTCGTAAAGGGGCAGAATTGCGCCGCCGGGATAACCGAAAATATGTTTGACGCCGTGGCGGATCAAGCTGTCAATCAAAGCAAATCCACCAGTTGCGCGTTTAACGGCGACTTTAGTTTTTAGTTGCACAGAATTTCTTTCCTCAAACTAATTATGATTTTTAATGAAAGCTTTTATAACACTTTAATCTCTATAATCAAACTCTGAGAATTTAACTGCTGATATTTTACAAAAAGTTTCGCGCTCGGGCGGTGTCCGATCGAGAAATTTAGGACTTATATCAAATCCGCTTGCTAATCGGAAGGATATAAACGGAGGACACGGCAGTGCCGTGTCCCTACAATTAATGGAGG
>JAUBOG010000078.1:0-18159 GCA_036700105.1 Microcoleus occultus BM001215583 | reverse complement strand
AGTTAAGACTTGTGATCTTCCTATCATAAACGACATAATTACACCGAAACCGGGTTTTTCCGAAAGTATGCCCTGGCTCCCGAAGGATAGGGATTTTAACAGCAGTTTATCAAATTTTTTGTGCGTAATTCCCGATTAAGTAGCGCAAAATTCATGTGTACCGAGCAAAATTTCCCCATAATCAGGAATCCAAGCCAGCCACTTTTCATCCGAACACTCACACAAAAGCCACGCTTCGTCAAAACTGAATGCTGTTGGCGGGTTGAACAGTTTGACCCACATCGAAGGAGTCAATTTTGGTGCAGGTACGGCGCAGCCAAATTTTTCCCAGTTGCGGACACTCGCGGCGCTTGCTCGCGGTTGCGGTTGCCAAGTACGGATATCTTTTTGCAGTTGCATAACTACTCCTGTCGAGCTAAGAGTCTGCACCTGGGCGGGTTTGTGACAACGCAGGGCGAAGGCGCAGATAACTTTTGATTATGTAGTCTATGTTACGGAATTATCTAGGCAATTGTGTAGGTTGTAGCAAAAATTTACAATCGAGAGCGGAAAATCGGCTGATGTTGCGATCGGCAGCGATCGATTACCATAACGAAAAACATCCGATTTATTTCTAAAAATTCCGACATGAACCAAACTGCAAAACCCCAGTGGAAAACTCTAGATCGCTTTGTAGAAATCAACTCTCATTGGGTAAAACTAATCGCCGAACATCTCGAAACAACCGAAGGACAAACAGTAGAATACTGGCGAGTAGAAAGAGCAGATTCAGTTGTAATTTTGACAATTCAAGCTGACAAATTGCTGTTTCCCGCACCGACGTATCGCCCCGGCGTGGCATCCGCAACCCTCGATTTTCCCGGCGGTCGCCTACCAGCCGGATCGACGCCATCCGCGGCAGTTCCAGCTATAATCAAGAAGGAATTAGGCGTGACAGAAAGTGCGATCGCCCGCATCGAACCCCTGAATGCGATCGGCTGGGCAATCAACAGTTCATTCTCCAATCAAAAACTCTACGGTTTTGTTGCCCGATTGCACCCCGCAGCAACAGTAAACCCCGAACGTATCGGTGCTACATATCCTACAACCCCAGACGGAATTCGTAACTTGCTCAAAGAATTAACTTGCCTCCAATGTCGAGCATTATTGCTAGAATGGCAAAACCAAAACAATTTTAGATTTTAGATTTTAGATTAAAGAATTGGGAATTGTCCCCCGATGCTCGCCGATTTGAAATTTAGAACTTACGCTCATAAACAAGGTTTCTATGACAATATTTGGCAGTAAATTATCTAGGAAGGAACCGGGCTTATAGCCCCTGTATCTAAGTCCTAAAATTGCAGAAAACCAACATCACCAAAATTAATTATGGTTCTAAACAATGAAGTTGCTGTCGAATGCCTCGACGTTACATATCGCCTCAACCGCAGGCATTTAGTAGACAAACTCAATTTCAAAGTGCTGCAAGGAGAAGTTTTAGTATTGCTGGGACGCAGCGGTAGCGGCAAAACTACTACCATGAAATTGATTAACAATTTACTGACACCAAGCAGCGGCGAAGTGATTGTCATGGGAAAACCGACAACTCAGTGGAACCCAATTCAACTGCGGCGAAAAATTGGCTACGTAATTCAAGAAATCGGCTTGTTTCCCCATTTTACCGTCGAGCAAAACGTCGGTTTAGTGCCGAAATTGGAAGGTTGGGATAACTCGCGCATTAAATCTCGCGTCCGCCAACTGTTAGAATTAGTCAACCTCGACCCCCAGCACTTCGCCAAACGCTATCCCCATCAGTTATCCGGCGGACAGCGACAGCGGGTGGGCGTCGCCAGAGCACTCGCGGCTGACCCTCCGATGCTGTTAATGGACGAACCGTTTGGTGCTTTAGACCCGATTACTCGCCTGGAATTGCAGCGGGAATTCGGTCAATTGCAGCAGCAATTGGGCAAAACTGTGATTTTTGTGACTCACGGCATTCAAGAAGCTTTTTTGTTGGCTTCTAAAATTGGTTTGATGCAAGACGGAAGGTTGGTTGAATTGGCATCACCCCAGGATTTTCTGAAATCTCAGCATCCAGAAGCCAGGGCATTTCTTGATTGTTTGCAAGTAGCTAAATTTGAATAATTTTCGCAAAAATTTGATAAGATAGTTTGAGTAACTAAGCTGATAATCAAACGATGCACAGTCTTTACGAGACGGACTTTTATGCTTGGACGCAAGAACAAGCCAAGTTACTTCGCAAGTGTCAGTGGAGCAAACTTGACTTGCCTAATTTAATTGAGGAGATTGAATCTTTGGGCAAACAGGAACGTCAAGAACTTAGAAATCGTTTGAGCATTTTGCTGGGACATTTGCTGAAGTGGCAATATCAGCCCCAGCAGCGCAGTCGTAGCTGGCTGTCTGCAATTCGAGTGCAGCGGCGGGACACTCAGAGACTGATACAGGATAACCCAAGTCTGAAACCTTACTTGCAAGAAGCTTTCCCAGAAGCTTATCAAAACGGTAGAGATTTGGCAGTAGGAGAAACTGATTTACCTCTAAAAACATTTCCTCAAAACTGCCTTTACAGCTTAGAGGAAATTCTGGACTCTCGCTTCTATCCTGGTGAAGCAAGTCCTGAGATCGAAAATGATTTATCGGATTGACAGCAATCAGCAATTAACTATTACCTAATGAGCCAATTTCTCAACCGATATGGCGCCCAGATAATTCAGCGCGCGATCGAACACTTGTATTTAGTAACTGTGGCAATTTTTATTGCTATTTTTGTGGGGATTCCCCTCGGAATTTTAGTCACGAGAAAACCTAAATTGAAAAAGCCGATTTTGGGATTTGCTAATATTATGCAAACAATTCCCAGTTTAGCTTTGTTTGGCTTGCTAATTCCGGTGCCGGTATTGGGTGGAATAGGCGATCGCACGGCAATTATCGCCCTCACTCTCTACTCTTTACTGCCCATTATCCGCAATACTTATACCGGTATTGTCGGCGTCGATCCGGCGATTGTGGCAGCCGGCACCGGCATGGGAATGACGGATTTGCAACTGTTGTGGCAAGTGGAACTTCCCCTAGCCCTGGGCGTGATTTTGGCGGGCGTGCGAGTTGCTGCGGTAATTGCGATCGGGCTGGCGACGATTGCGGCGGCGATCGGTGCCGGCGGCTTGGGAGTATTTATTTTTCGCGGCGTTGCTACAGTCAACAATCAGTTACTTTTGGCTGGGGCAATTCCGTCTGCTTTGATGGCCTTAGCTGCGGATTTTGGGCTGGGTTTGGTGGAAGCGCGCCTCTCTAAAAGTACATTAAAAACTGTTAATGAAGACTTCAGTCCTCAATAGAACCCGTCATGGCTGTGGCTTTCGGCAAACCAGAATCTTTGGGAGGATTCGCTATCAGACTGCGGATTTGATTTGACCGTTCAATGTATTCTCGATCGCTCAAAACAGCTTCGCTTCCCTCCAGCGAAATAGGATCTGCCACATCGATCCAAGAACGGCAACCGCCGTATTCAGGAATATACGGGATGTCTCGGATTTCGGCCAGCCGGTAAGCCCGCAGCAATAAAATATAAATTGGCTGATTTTGTTTCCATTTCAGGCGATCGCTGACAAACTTTTCATTCCAAATATGGTAAGGAAAAAGCGCGGCAATTGCCGGTTCCCAAGCCACCAAAAAAACATCGGTAATTTCAGCCCAACTGCCAATTCTAATAATTTCTGGATGCCAACCAGATTCTACGGTTGTTACTTGACTCGCAAAATCCGGCTTTAATAAATCAGGCTGTTGGTGTTCAAAAGTTGGATACAGCAAAACCTGCTTGTCAGGGACATGGAACTGTCCAGCTTGTTCGCGAATGCCGCCCTTTCGCAGCAGCATAATCGTTTTGCTCTCTTCCAAAGCCTTAACTGCTACATTCCATTCTTTAAGGGCGCGAGTAGTTGATTTCATAGGAATTTATTTTTGTTTTAACTATAGTAACAAAATCAGTGGTTTCAAGCAAGTACAGCAACTTTTTTCTGTTAAAATTAGATAGCTTGAAGGTGAATACTAAAAATCCAAATAAGGGCTTAGGGTATGGAAAAGCGACAATTGGGCACATCGGAAATTCAAATTACCCCAATAATTATGGGGACTTGGCAAGCTGGAAAGCGGATGTGGGTGGGAATTGAAGATGCGGAAACTGTCAAAGCCATGCGCGCCGCTTTTGAGGCGGGGATTACTGCATTTGATATGGCTGAGGTTTACGGAGAAGGGCATTCCGAACAAATTATCGGTCAAGCACTTTTAGATGTGCGATCGCAAGTAGTTTATGCTAGCAAAGTTTTCGCCAACCACCTCAAGTACGATTTGGTAATCGAAGCGTGCGATCGATCGCTCAAAAACCTCAACACCGATTATATCGACTTTTACCAAATTCACTGGCCTTCGGGAAGTTGGAATTCTGAATTTGTACCGATCGCCGAAACAATGAGTGCCCTGAATAAGTTAAAAGAACAAGGTAAAATTAGGGCGATCGGCGTTTCCAACTTTTCGGGCGCTCAAATAGCAGAAGCCTCCCAATACGGACGCATTGACAGTTTACAACCGCCCTATTCTCTGTTTTGGCGCTGGGTAGAAAAAGACGCCATGTCTTACTGTGTCGAAAATCATATCTCAATCCTTGCCTATTCATCTCTAGCTCAAGGAATATTGACAGGTAAATTCGGGCCGGACACAAATTTGAAGAAGGCGATCACCGCGCCAAAAACAAATTCTTCCAAAAAGAAAATTACGAACGAGTACAAGCAGCATTAGATCGATTGCGGCCAATTGCCGATCGCCACCAGACAAGCTTGGGAAATTTAGCTTTAGCTTGGTTGATTGCGCAGCCGCAAACCAATGCGATTGTGGGCGCGCGCGATACAAAACAAGCCGCCGACAATGCTAAAGCTGCTGATGTAAAATTGAATGAAGAGGACTTAAAAGAAATTGACGCGATCGGGCGAACAGTCACCGACAATTTAGATGACAACCCCGTCATGTGGAACTTTTAAAATAGTTAATTCAGTCCGGGACGCAAAACCTTTATGTGTAGGGTGCGCATTGCGCAGCTTACCCCTATAAATAGCGCGTGAAACTACTTTTTCGGTAAGTCCTATAAATTTTATACACTCTGACAAGACTTATAATATTTACTACAGGGTGGAAATACTAAAAAACACAAACACAACTTACGCAATGAGTCAATTTTTACACTATCCGTAGTAGTAAGGTGCGCAGTGCGCACCCTACAGATAGAGTCTTTACCTAAGTCCTAATAAAATCTAAAATCCCAAATCCTAAATCTAAAATCGAATGAGTTACTGTCTCAATCCTAACTGTTCCAAACCGCAAAATCCTCCCGCAGCCAAACTGTGCAAAAATTGCCGATCGAAACTGCTGTTGCGCGACAGATACCGGGCCATAAAGGCGATCGGACAAGGCGGTTTTGGCAGAACATTTCTCGCTGTAGACGAAGACAAACCCTCAAAACCCCGCTGCGTCATCAAACAATTTTTACCCCCAGACAGCCAACTCATCCCATCTGGAGTCGATCGCAACAGCAAAAAAGCCGCCCAACTTTTTGAACAAGAAGCAATGCGATTAGACGAATTGGGCAAACACCCCCAAATTCCCGAACTATTAGCATATTCCATCCAAGACAGCAGACAATACGTAGTCCAAGAATTTATCGACGGACAAAATTTAGCACAAATCGTCGAACAAGAAGGCACATTTACAGAAACTCAAATCAAAGACTTACTCAACAGCTTGCTACCCGTCATTCACTTCATCCACTCACACAACGTAATTCACCGAGACATCAAACCGGGAAACATCATTCGCCGCGCCGACAAACAATTAGTTTTAGTAGATTTTGGCGCCGCCAAAATTGCCACAGGTACGGCATTACTCAAAACAGGAACCAGCATCGGCAGCCCCGAATACATCGCCCCCGAACAAGCCAGAGGTAAAGCATTTTTTGCCAGCGATTTGTACAGTTTAGGCGTAACTTGCCTGTATTTGCTAACTCAAGTTTCCCCATTTGACCTTTTCGATCCCGGCGAAGACACTTGGATTTGGCGCCAATATTTATCGAACAACCCAGTCAGTGAAGAACTCGGTAAAATTTTAGATAAACTGATTGAAAACGCTACTAACCGCCGCTATCAAACGGCTGTTGAAGTATTAAAGGAAATAAATCCACAAAGTGCGATCGACCTAGCAATTCCCCAAACAAATTCCAAGTTAGTCAAACCAGGCGCAACTCCCAGCCAGCCCCAACAGCAAACCTATAACTGGCAATGTCTTCACACCCTAACAGGACACAAAAACTTAATTTACTCTGTTGCTTTCAGCCCCAACGGAGAAGTTGTAGCCAGCGCTAGCGATGACAAAACAATCAAACTGTGGCGAGTAGAAGACGGACAAGAAATAGTAACTCTTGCAGGTCATACAAACTCAGTATATACAGTAGCTTTCAGTCCCGACGGACTGATGCTAGCCAGCAGCAGCCACGACAAAACAATCAAACTTTGGCGCATGAAAGACGGGCAAGAAATGCGCACGCTTCTGGGACACAGCAACTCAGTTTACGGCGCAGCTTTCAGCCCCGATGGAACTTTAATTGCTAGCAGCAGTTGGGACAGAACAATCAAGATTTGGCGAGTAAAAGACGGGCAAGAAATTTGCACGCTAGCGGGTCACATCAATTTAGTTTATTGTGTGGCTTTTAGCCCGGATGGCGAAACTATTGCTAGCAGCAGTTGGGACAGAACAATCAAAATTTGGCGAGTCAAAGATGGGAAGCTAATCCGCACCCTGACAGGTCATACAGACAGCGTTCGCTGCATAGCTTTTAGTCCGAATGGCGAGTTTTTGGCTAGCGGCAGTCACGACAATACTATTAAGATTTGGTGGGTTAAAGATTGGCAAGAAGTTTTAACTATTACAGGTCATTCGTGGTATGTTGATTCGATCGCGTTTAGTCCCGATGGCGAGATTCTGGCTAGCAGCAGCAATCAAGTTATCAAGATTTGGCGAGTTAAAGACGGTCAAGAAATTTGCAATATTGCAGGTCATAGTAACTCGGTTTATTCGGTTAATTTTAGCCCGGAAGGAGAGTTTTTGGCTAGCGGCAGTAGTGACAAAACTATTAAGATTTGGCAGAATACCATGTTTGTTTGATTAACCGCGATCGAAATTGTAAGTCATGATAGAGATTGCAACCAAAAGATTTCTGCTGCGTGATTTTGTAGAGTCCGATCGATCGTTGAAATGGTTGCTCAATTGGCTCGATAAGCTTTCGGCGTGATGCCTGTCAATTGGCGAAACTGTTTGCTCAAGTGGCTGTGACTGTTAAACCCGCAATCTAAAGCGATTTCTGCAATCGATCGCTCAGATTGTTTCAACATATGCTTTGCCCGTTCTACCCGTTGCTGGAGCAAGTATTGGTAGGGCGAAGTCCCGATCGCCTGCTTAAACAAATGACTAAAATGAAACTGACTCACGTCCAGCAAAGCTGCTAAATCTGCAAGCTTAATATCTCGATCCAAGTGTTCGTTAATGTACTCCAACACTTGCAAAAGTTGACGCTCAGGTAAACCACCCTCGTAAATTGCCAGCCGAGGTTTGGAAGCCGAGTATTGTCTGAGCAAATGCACTGCTAAGATATTTGCCAGTGATTCAATATAAAGCCTGCCACCTAAATTTTCCTGTTGAAGTTCAGCAAGCAACATCATGCCAATCGCCTCAATTTGTGAATCGCGAGTCCTAAATTCGGGGAGTAATTCAAGTCGATCGGGATTCATTTCCAGTGCTTCTCTGGCAACGTTTTGAATAAATCCAGACGCAATCCGAATCTGTAAATAATGGTCGTCGCTATCCCAACGAGCAAAACACGGTACTTTAGCAGGTGTAATGGAAATGTCGCCTTTCCCGTACAAGCTTGTATGCGTTCGGCCTCCCTTAATTTGCATAAAGCGAACGGGACGAGGTGCCAGCGATAGACAAATCGCGTGTTCGTCATTGTAATGAAATTGCCCTTCTCCCGGCGGGTGCTGGAATTGTTCGACTCGAATATTCTCCCAACCCTGGTTTTGACTAGACAAAATAGGCAATCCGGCATATTCAATTCGATCGCTGGCAGGAGTGTTCATGATGCAAAATCCAATCACTTTGATTTGATTGTATTCACTGCGGGAGAGATTCTGTCGATCGCCCTAAAAACTCATCGCAAGATTGTGATAGTAGCACAAGAATCAGATAGCCGACCCTGGATGGTTTACCTAAGCTGGAATGGTGATTATCCCAGGAGAAACGATGGCACATCTATTACACATTGATTCCAGTCCGCGTGGCGATCGATCGCACTCTCGCCGCATGACTAGAGAGTTTATCGAACAATGGAAACAAGCCCATCCCGGCGATACAGTCACCTATCGGGATATTGGACGCAATCCCATTCCTCATGTAGATGAACCCTGGATTGCCGCAGCATTCACTCCACCTGAAGAACACACACCCGAACTGCGCGAAGCAATTCACCTTAGCGATCAATTGGTGGATGAATTCTTGGCGGCTGATATCTATGTCATTGGAGTTCCAATGTACAACTTCAGCGTTCCCAGTGTATTCAAGGCTTATATCGACCAAATTGTAAGAATAGGGCGAACCTTCGCGTTTGAACCACATGATGCTGCCAACGTTTTCAAGCCTCGGGTACTGGGTAAGAAAATGTTTATCATCGGAGCACGGGGGGCTTCTGGATATCAACCCGGTGGACAATACGAGAAGATGAATCATCATGACCCTTACCTGGTCACAGTCTTTGGGTTTATTGGTATTACTGACATCACCTTTGTTCATGTTGAAAACGATGAATATGGGGGGCAAAAATTAGCAGAGTCGATCGCAAATGCCCGCACCCAAGTTGCTCAAGTAGTTGCTGCATAAGGCGATACTGCAACATCTAATAATTCAACAACATTGTTAGGTTGCTTGTAACTCAGATAGGGCACCATTTGTGTAGGACTTGTAGGGGCGGGTTCGCCATCAGCTTTAAAGCTTGCAGATAGGTTAAATAAACCCGCCCCACCCACAAAAAATCCCCTAATTGACATTGCTGCAAAATCTAAGTTGTAACAGGTACACATGACAAATCTTGAAATTATCCAAGAGTTATATAGGGCTTTCCGTGAGAAGGATTACGATGCCTTCCTGCACATTTGTAGCCCCGATCTGGAATGGATTCAGAATGAGGGCTTTCCACAAGGTGCAACATATCAAGGTGCAGCATCAGTGGTCGAAGGAGTTTTCAAGTCCAATGATGAGCGTTGGGAGAAGTTTTCATTTCGTGTCGATCGGTATCTCGATGCGGGAGATTCTGTGATTGTCATCGGAGCTTATGTCGGTCACAATCAACAGACGCAGAAGTCACTTCATGCCGTCGCCGCACACGTTTACGATCTTGTTGATAGTAAGGTGTGTCGTTTCCGAATGTTTGCTGATAGAAAATAATTTGGGATTCGATGATTTGATAGTTTCACAAAAATTAAATAGCTGGATAGCAAGCATTTGCCTAAGCTTAAAATGTGATTAATTTAAGTCTAAAATTTTGTTTTTTCCTGTTTTTATTCCGTTAAAATAACATTAATTTTCAGGATGTTTTATGGCAATTTTTGACAATTTGCGCTGCCCCTTAATCCTAGTCGCAGCACTAGGTTGCGGGCTGATAGCCGGAGTCTTTTTCGCCTTCTCGACCTTCGTGATGAAGGCTCTGGCTCAACAACCGCCAGCGCAGGGTATTGCGGCCATGCAATCGATTAATATTACAGTGATTAATCCGTTGTTTATGGGGGCATTTTTGGGCACGGCTGCGGCTTGTATCTTTCTGACTATCTCCTCACTTTTAAAGTGGCATCAACCTGGTGCTGTCTACCTGCTTCTCGGCAGTCTGCTCTATTTGGTTGGCACTTTTTTGGTGACGATGTTGTGCAATGTACCGCTAAACGATGCCCTGGCGATCGCCGATCCGAACAGCACCGACGGCGCGAATCTGTGGGCTAGATACCTGACAGATTGGACAGTCTGGAATCATGTTCGGACGATCGCGGCGATCGCGGCAGCGGCATCGTTTACAATTGCACTCTGAGATCGGTCTAGAGGTTTGCGATCCATAAAGCAGATTGACATGATTAGGAATAACACAGTTTGAAATTAGGATTTCTAACATGGAGATTGCAACCAAAAGACTTCTGCTACGCGATTTTGTAGAGTCCGATCGATCGCCATTTCTGGACTATCAAGCCGATCCGCGCAACCTGACCTTTTACGAACCCGATCGCTCTAGTCCCGATCGTGCTGCCGATCTATTTGAGATGTTTCAGACATGGGCGATCGATCGTCCTCGACTCAATTACCAACTGGCGATCGTACAGCGACAGGAACCTTACTCGCTTGTCGGTTGCTGTGGACTGCGGGGAGGGTTGTGCGAAACTGGCGAGATGGAATTCGGTATCGAACTGGCACCAGCCTATTGGGGGCGATATGGTTACGCGATCGAAGTGGGGCGCGCGCTGCTCGATTTTGGGTTCGCGGAACTCGATCTCAAGGCAATCTCCGGGTCTACCGTCAGTGCTAATACGCGAATCGCTCGGTTGGCCCAGTGGATAGGAGCAGAGGTGGTTGCTACCCGCCCAGGGTCATCATGGATGTCCGATCGCGGTTGGAGCGAAGTCGATTGGCGGATCGCACGGGCACAATGGGAACATCGCACCTTTGGTTTTGGTGAACACAAATCTAATGAATGACGCAGCAGCCAATCAAATCCGCCAACAGGTGGATGCTGTCTACCGCTCCGAGTCGCGCCGCGTTTTAGCCACCCTGATTCGACTCCTGGGCGACTTCGATCGCGCTGAAGAGGCAATGCACGAAGCCTTTGCCACGGCTGTCACGCAATGGCATCGTGACGGCATTCCCGCCAACCCGCGATCGTGGCTCGTTTCAGTGGGTCGCTTTAAGGCGATCGACACCATCCGCCGCCGCGCCCGCTTTGATGCGCACTTGGCAGAACTCGCTCAACAACTCGATACAAGTGACATCACAGAGAATGAAGACGAGGACGTTGAGGACGATCGCCTGCGCTTGATTTTCACCTGCTGTCATCCCGCCCTATCTCCAGAAGCCCAGGTGGCGCTGACGCTGCGGGAAGTCTGCGGACTCACAACCGAAGAAATTGCCAGCGCCTTTCTGATTGCTCCCCCCACGTTGGCGCAGCGGATCGTGCGGGCTAAAGCGAAGATCCGCGATGCACGTATTCCTTATCAAGTGCCGTCGATCGCCGATTTGCCCGATCGATTGGAAACCGTGCTTCAAACGATTTATCTGGTGTTTAATGAAGGGTACGCGGCCTCATCTGGCACATCGCTGACGCGGGCCGATCTCGCTGGCGAAGCAATCCGTTTGGGGCGGCTGGTAATGGAACTGTTGCCAGACTCGGAGGTAATTGGACTGCTGGCGCTGATGCTGCTGCAAGAATCGCGGCGCACCGCCCGCACTTCATCCACAGGCGACCTCATTCTTCTAGAAGACCAAGATCGATCGCTCTGGAATCGAGAACAGATTGCTGAAGGCAGGGCGCTGGTGCAGCGATCGCTATCATCGGGACAGTTTGGTTCGTATACGCTTCAGGCTGCGATCGCAGCAGTGCATTCCGAGGCTGCGAGTGCTGCTGCAACGGACTGGGCGCAGATCGTCAGCTTGTATGACGTACTCGTGCGAGTACAGCCGTCGCCCGTTGTTGCCTTAAATCGGGCGGTGGCCGTGGCAATGCGCGATGGCCCTTCAGCGGGACTGCAATCGATCGACGAAATATTAGCGCGGGGCGATTTGGCCGGCTACTATCTGGCGCACGCAGCGCGGGCCGATCTGTGTCGGCGGCTCGGCAGAACGGCTGATGCTACAGCATCCTACCAAAAGGCGCTGGCGCTCGTGAAACAGGAACCAGAGCGCCGTTTTCTCGAAAAACGCCTTCGCGACTTAGGCTGAAAAAAATTTTTCAACGCCTGTCGATTTGCAGCATCGCCGAACGACTACTAAATGAAGGCAACTATCTCAGATCGAATTTTGGAGTAACGATGAAATACATATTGCTGATTTACAGCGACGAAAATGCCTGGAATGAAAGCGATCGGCAGCAATGCTACGCAGAGTCCACGCAGTTGACTCAAGAACTTAATGCCAACGGTCAATTCTTGGGCGCTTCGCCACTAGATTCTGTTGCCACAGCAACAAGTCTTCGAGTGCGTGACGGCAAAAAACTTGTCACCGATGGGCCGTTTGCCGAGACCCGCGAACAACTCGGCGGCTACTTTTTAATAGATGCCAAGGATCTTGACGAAGCGATCGCGATCGCAACACGCATACCCAGCGCCAGCAAAGGCACGGTTGAAATTCGCCCGATCGTGGAATTATCTGGCTTGCCATCAGATCGGTAGTTGCTGTGAATACTGCGAGATTTCCAGAAAAACTTTGCTCAACGTGTCGATCGCACCAACCTTCATTCGACTAATAGATGAACCGAGAGTTATCGATGTTCGATCGACTCTTGAAATGAATCAGGAGATAATACTATGACAACCGCAACCACCACACGGGACGAAGCCCAAATTCGACAAATTATCGCCGATACATCTAATGCGATCTGTGCCAAAGACGTAGACCGCATCATGTCGCACTACGCCCAAGATGTAATTATTTTCGATGCAATACCGCCGTTTCAAACCAAAGGTGCAGATGCCTTTCGACGGACGTGGGAGGCTTGCCTGCCTTGCTTCCCGGACTCCTTCGGGATTGAGTCGCGGGATCTGTGCGTCACGGTAAGCGGCGATTTGGCGATCGCCCACTGGCTTTTTCACTTTACAGGAATGGAACAAGATCACCCAGCGGCGGAGATGTGGATGCGAATCACCTCTGCGTGCCAGCGGAAACAGGGCAAATGGCAGGTCGTGCACGAGCATTGCTCTGTCCCCTTCGATCCGGAAACCTCTAAAGCCGTATTCGCGATCGCACCTTAGCCCAGCTAAACAACCATAAACACAAGGAGATTTCACGATGAAAGTCATGGTTCTAGTCAAAGCTACCGAGGACTCAGAGGCTGGTGTGATGCCCAGCGAACAGCTTCTGACGGAAATGGGGCAATACAACGAAGCATTGGTCAAGGCGGGAATTCTGCTCGCAGCCGAAGGGCTGCATCCCAGTTCAAAAGGAGCGCGGGTGAAGTTTTCAGGCACAAATCGCAGCGTGACTGACGGGCCCTTCGCAGAGACAAAAGAGCTGATTGCCGGATATTGGATCTGGCAAGTGCAGTCAATGGCAGAGGCGATCGAATGGGTCAAACGCTGCCCCAACCCGATGCCAGGAGAATCTGCGATCGAAATTCGCCCGATCTTTACAGCAGAAGACTTCGGCGAATGCTTCACGCCCGAACTCAGGGAACAGGAAGAACGCATTCGGGTGGCGGCAGAACAACTCCAGCGTTCTTGAGGGCATAAATACTGCCTAACTTTTCGTCCGGCAGCCACATCCTTTCCCGTGAATGGATTGCTCGATCGACTATTAACCAAAGGAGTACATGATGCAATCGAATACTTACCTCTTTTTTGACGGTGAATGCAAAGCTGCATTTAAATTTTACGAACAGTGTTTAGGTGGCAAACTCGACGAGATGATGACCTATGGGGATGCGCCCATGTCTGAGGAAATTCCCTCCGAACAGCGCGATCGAATCATGCACGCCAACTTAACTGTTGGTGGAATGGTATTGATGGGTTCTGACGCTCCACCCGATGGCTTTAAAAAACCACAGGGATTCTCTGTGAATCTGCAATTTGACGATCTGGTCGAAGCGGAGCGGATCTTTCAAAAATTGGCAGAAAACGGAACGGTAAAAATGCCATTCCAAGAGACCTTCTGGTCTACCCGTTTTGGAATGCTTGTGGATCGATTTGGCACACCGTGGATGATTAATTGCGATCCAGCTTCCTAACCCTTTAAGACTACGGATTTATGTACGGTCATAGCTTTCAGGATTTAGATGGCCGCATTTGGGAAACCATGTTCGTAGAACCCAACGCAGTAAATCAAGGTTAAACGTTTTATATCTGCTTCCTGAAAACAATCAAAAGTTCTTCTCAATGCGTCCAAGTTAGTGATTGCATTGAGAAGAGCGATCGAATATCCGAATATACCGCATAAATCAGTTGGCTACAACTCTGTTTCGCCCTATGTCGTTGTCGATGGTGTAGGAGAAAGAGCGCATTTCTCATCTGAGTATTTGGATCGCTCGAACTGAGGCGGTTTCCCAAGGAATCGGGAAAGCCGATCGACCCTGAAGTCCGCATCAACGATAGGGTAGTGATGATTGCTGAGGTCGGCGATGGCTGACCATCCTTTTTTAAACAGAACCGTCATCGCCCTTCTTCCACCTTTTCAACAACTCAGGTGTCACCAAACCTTGCGGAAAAAAGATTGTCCCCAAAACAATCAGCAACCCAAACACAATTAACCGCCCATCCCGCAGGAATTGCGCCAACCAAACCGGCAATCCCTGAATAGTCGCCATCCCCCTCAAAACCTCCGGCAAAGCAGTAAACACCATCCCACCCAAAACTGCTCCCAGAAACGTTCTGCTACCACCAATCAACACAGAAGTCAAGTAAATAATACTAGCATCAAAAGTACCTTGACGGGCGTTCCAAGTATTCAGGAAATGAGCGCTAACTGCACCCACAACCCCAGCTAAAACAGCACCTAACGTGAAAGCCAAAACCTTATAAAAAGTTGGATTAATACCGATCGCATCCGCCGCCAACTCATCAGCCCGAATCGCGGCAAAAGCCCGCCCCACCCGAATCCGTTCCAACCGATAGACAATCGCCATACTTACCAACAGTAAAGGCAGTACAATCCACAAATACTCGATCGGCGTTCCAAAAGGTTGCGGAATCCCAAAAATGCCCACAGCCCCCCCAGTGATGTCGAGATTTAGCGATAAAACCCGCAAAATTTCCACAAAAGCAATAGTTGCGATCGCCAAATAAATCCCACTCAACCGCAGCGCCGGAATTCCCACCAAAATCCCCAGCAACCCCGAAACAACCCCTGCAATTATCATCTCCACTAACAGCAATGGTAGAGGAAACAAACCCCCTGTCGGCTTAAACACCGTCGTAGACAAAATCGCCGCAATATACCCACCCAACGCATAAAAACCAGGGCTAGCCAGAGACAACTGTCCAGTCATTAGAGGCAAATAAAGCGACATTCCCAACATTGCACCCAGCAACATCGAAACGATTAGAAACCCATAAGTAGTAAAAAAATCATTCATAACTTTCTTTCTTTATTAATACGCAAAGAAATAAGTTTATTTTCTTCTTGATCTTCCTTCGCGCCCTTTGCGTCTTCGCGGTTCATTTAATCTTACTCCCTATTGGCGATCGTATATTTTGATATAACAAACTAAACTTAAACCTTTTGAATCAAACGCCGTCCAAACAAACCCTGCGGCCTAACCAATAGCATAATAAACAATATCGCAAAAGCCACAGCATCCTTATAAGCAGAAAAATCTCCAGGCACAAAAGCCTCCACCAAACCAATGATAAACCCACCCAAAACCGCCCCAGGAATACTCCCCAACCCCCCAAGCACAATCACCGCCAAACCTTTCAAACCAAAAGCAATCCCAAAATACGGCCCAGCAATACTTACGCTAGAACCCACCAAACTCCCCGCCAAACCAGCCAGAAAACTGCTCACAAAAAACGTCAACACAATGTACCGATCGGTATCAATCCCCAACAAACTAGAAGTAGTAGCATCTTCAGCCACAGCCTGCATTGCTTTGCCAAATTTAGTGAAATTTATTAAGTAAGTTAAGACAGCTACAATCGCAACTGATACCGCAAAAATTACTATTTGAACACTCCGAATCGGAATTGGTTTATCCGCTGTTCCGAAGTTAATTGCAGCGGGCAAATAGCCGTAAGTGTTAGCAGGAAAAGTGTAAATTTCCGCACCTACAAGATATTGGATGATATTGGCGATCGCAACTGCTGCACCCAAACTAGAAACCACCGTCAGCAAAGGATCTGAGTGTCGGCGGCGCAAAGGCAAAAAAGCAACTCGTTCAACAATTACTCCCACCAAACCAGCCATCACACTTCCCAAAATTAACGCCGCAGCAAAAGGCAAATCCACGGGAATTCGAGCGTTAGCCCACAACCCATTAAAACCGAAAGCACCTCCCATCAGCGCATAAGTGAAGTAAGCACCCAAGGTAAATACAGCACCGTGAGCAAAATTAATAATTCCGAGAATAGAAAACACCAGCGTGTATCCCAGGGCAAAAATAGCATACACGCTGCCGATCGACAAACCATTCAAAAATTGTTGCAGAAACAGAGTTAAATCCATCGCCAGTTAGAAATTGGGCATCAACATTAAGTCATTCAAAAACAAACAGCATACAATTTTTTACTCTTCCTTCAACATCCGAAGGAACGATGGGTAACTAATCCGTGTATCCGTGTCAAAATCCGTGTCGTGACATCACTTCAAAAACTCAAACTTACCATTATTCCCATCCGCCTCCATCTTAATCCGCGCCACATAAAACTCTTTCTGATTAATCTCACCTTCAGGCGTAAAAGAAATTTCCCCCAAAGGCGTATCGTACTTTCCACCCAACAACTGCTGATTCAAATTTGTACGCAATTCTGCCAAAGGTTTTTGGCTAACCTTCGACTGAGCATTGATCGCCTTTAGCGACTCCACAAAAACTTGAACACCCGTAAAAGCTTGAGCGCTAAACTGAGGCGGTTCCTTCTTAAATTGAGCGCGATAAGCCTCGCGAAAAGCCTTATTAATTTCATTTTCATATTCCGGGCTGTATGCTTGGGCGATCAAAACCCCATCACAGAGCGCTTTACAAACCGAAAATACATTAGAAGTATTCAGACCGTTGCCCCCAATGATAACGCCTTTGTAACCCAACTCCCGCAACTGCTTAATTAAATTGCCTCCATCTGCGGCCAACCCAGAAATAATTATCAAATCGGGCTTGACATTTATCCCATTAGTGGCTTGAGATTGAAAATCTGTATCAGTAGTCAAGAATTTTTGGACTGTTGCCAATTCCAGCCCCATATCTTTAACCGTTGTCTGAAAAGTTTCAGTCTCAGATTTGCTAAAGGCATCATTTTGAGCAAAAAACACTGCTACTTTCTTAATATTGGGATTTTGCTTCAGAGCCGCTTTAACCGCATTAGGTGCTACCACGGCCACAGGCGCGGAGACTCTGGCGACATAATCGCCAATCTGGGGAATACCTTTAGCGGTGTTGGAGGGTGCGAGAACGGGTACTTTTGCGCGATCGGCGATCGGATCTGCGCTAAAAGCCTGCTGCGAGAGGGTTGGGCCCACAATACCCACGACCTTATCTTGATTGATCAGAGTATTGAAAGCATTGATAGCCCCTTGTTCATCTCCACCCGTATCTTGGAAAACCAGTTTAATCGGCGTCCCATCCACACCCCCCTTATCGTTGAAATATTTCTCAGCAATTTTCGCCCCAGCCACCTGTTCCTGACCGAGTAAAGCCACATTGCTAGTTTGCGCCACCGCAATCCCAACCGGAATAGTCGCAGAGTTCCCCGCAGCCGAAGCCTGTGGCGTAGCTGCGGGAGTTGGTGAAGTACCTGGAGATACTGTATTAGTACCAGTCTGGGGAGTGTTCCTCTGACTGCAAGCCAGGAGCAGTGAAGCGCAGGTAATGAATAAGGCACTAGGGCGAGCTGTAGGTTTTTTCATGGGCGGGCGATCGAACACATATATATAGAACATCTGTCTGTGTCTGTAGAGATATTCTACCCATTAGCGTCCGAGTCCCCGGAAAAAACCTTAGAATTACGCCCCAAACAAGTGAAATCCGGAAAAGCAGATTGGGCGATCGGATCTTCGACCCGGGATGAAAGGTCGAAAGCCATACGCTGTATGTGTTCAACACAAAATCAAAAATATTTTCGCAAAACGCTTGACAACATCTGGGGAAATAAGTATATTAATAAAGCGCCAGAGAGA
>JAUBOG010000747.1:0-2180 GCA_036700105.1 Microcoleus occultus BM001215583 | reverse complement strand
CCAACCCTCCCCGCGAGTTCGGGGAGGGGGCAAGATTATTCTTGTTTCCCGGGGGGACTCGCGGGGGGTGAATTTGACGAGAGCAAGAGGTCTATTTATGAAGTATACCCTCCGATCGCGAGCTTCTCCTGCTTTCGACACGGCTTTTGCAGTGTCCCTACACTTCACAAACCGGGAATACGCTGTATCGGGACACAACAATGTTGTGCCCCTACGAAATTAGATTGTACACGATATCTGTAGGGCTGCGGCACTGCCGTGTCCGGCGCGGGACTCTGCTTTTAATGATGTGTACAAAATTAGCTTTTTTCAGCGACCCGTTCGGCAGACAGCGCGATCGCGGATTCAGTGTTAATTCTAGCAGTATAAGCGACTTGCGCGCCTTGTATTCCCTTTAAATCTTCAACTCGTTTTTGAATTTCGGATACTCCAGCAGTTTTTAATGCTGTTAAAAATGCTCGGTCATCATAAACTTCTTCCGAAAACGAAACTTCGTCACTTTTAGAAAGATTTTGAATGCGGGCGGCTTTGTTGACTGTCGAGCCAAAATAGTCGATAGAATTATTCAGATTTACCAGCAAAGCCGTCCCTCGGTGAATGCCAATTCTAACTTGAATCCACTCTGCTTGTTGGCGATTTGAGTTGTAATCTCTGAAACAAGCCACAGCAGCGGCGGCTGCCATAATTGCTTGTTCGTTGCTGATAAAAGAAGCCATGACGGCATCGCCGATGGTTTTAATCACTTTCCCGCCATATTTCTCGATCGACTCAAAGAAAATTTCAAAATGGTCGCGCACAATATTGTAAGCTGTGGTATCTCCCAGGGTTTCATACATTCTGGTAGAACCGGTAATATCGGTAAACATAATAGTAATCGCCCGAATCTTGACTCGCTCTCTTTCGGAGATTACTCGATCGCCGAACAAACGCTTGTAATCCGGGTGGTGAAGCAGTTGGATTCCTGACAGCCGCAAGGGCAATTGTTCTAATGTCAGTTCGTCGGGCAATTCATCGGAATGCAAAATCAGCCCCGACAAATTGTGTTCGGTATTAGTTAGTTCGATCTTAACTTGTCCCGGACGCACTGCCAGCTCTTTTTTGTCAAAATCTTTGCCGGCCAACTGCTTGAGTTGAATTTCTTGTATGCTGTCTGTTTCTTCGCCTTCAACCTTTAAAATCCCTTTCGCTAAAGTCAGGGGACAGCAGTACCGATATCGACCTGTTTCTAAGGTGACAGTCTCGGATTCGGTGCAGTATAAAGGCGTTACCAGTTGCAGTTTGTTTTGGAGTACGGGAGGGGGAGCGCAGACTGGCCGCAGTTGCGGGTCTTCGATTTCTTTGTTCAGGGAAAAAGTAACTTCAACGCGATCGAGCATATCGATTTTAAACTCGCGCTCGCACATCGGGCAAAAAGACATTTCTGATGTGTCTGCCAAATCCTTGAATTCGTCTGCTATCATGTTGCAGTGGGGACAGTGAATATCCCAGTGCAAATCGAAAGCGCCGGCTTTTACTCCGTGCAGAAATTCCGAAGTAATTCTTTTCACATTCTTGACTGTATCGCCTGCGACGTAGTAAGGGTTAATCCGCAATCTCTGCAAAATGTGGGAACCGGTTAACCATTTTTCGATTTGGTCGATCGTTCCTTTACTACAATTGGGACGTTGTTTAAGCTGTTCTAACTTTTCTTTTAATAGTTCGATGTTCATTGTCAGCTTGCCTTTGAGTGTCACGGCAAGAAATCGATCGGTATTTTGCTGTATGTTGTGCTTGTCTGCTTTATTCTTGCCTGAGAATTTTGATGAGGCAAGCACCTGTGCGGATGTCCCCGATGTTTATAAATCTTAACAAATTTACAGGCTGAAGGCGATGTTTATTTAGGCAGAACGATCGGTTGTATTAATTCAAAGGGCGATCGCTGCATCTGTCTGCAGAAAGATATTAAATTGTTGGTAATTGGGAATTGGGAATTGGGAATTGGGAATTGGTAATTGGGAATTGGGAATTGGGAATTGGGAATTGATACTTATACTAATTATTAAAACGGAACCGTAGGGAAACGGCATTGCCCAAGGAGTGTCAACTTAAGCCTGAAAGGCATGATAAATCTCGCTTTCACCCAGTCTAGATCCCCCTAAATCCCCCTTAAGAAGGGGGACTTTGATCCGAATCTTGTCCCC
>JAUBOG010000746.1:0-2184 GCA_036700105.1 Microcoleus occultus BM001215583 | reverse complement strand
CTTAATAAGGGGGGACTCGCGGGGGGTGAATTTGACGAGAGCAAGAGGTCTATTGTAAACTTTTTGACGAGCTGGATGATTGCTGGAGTTCATACAAATAATCGCGCTCAAAAACGGCTCGCGAACAAATCAGAAACTGCGAGACCGACATAAAAATTAATACTCTGTGAATTCAAAGTCGATCGGCTATAAGAGAAAAACTCAAGCCTTGTGGGTTTGGCTGCCGGGGCGGATTGCATTCCGCAAAGTTATGTTTTTTGGTAAAAAAAACAGCAATCTACTTACACTAGAAAAGAAAAGAGAAGAAAAAAAACTGGCAACTGATGCGATGGGTGATTGCTAGAGATATCGTCAGAATTAATTGTCGGTAGTTGCCATGAGATTTTAGTAATTAAAAATCCCTCGTTACAGCTTACTGGTTTTGTGCTTTCTTCTCTCGAAGTTTCAACAAAATTTCTGCATGAACTTCGCGGGTAATCGGGTAAAAATAGGTGAGAATTATACCGCAAATTAAAGCAATCGTGGGCAGCGGGCCGATCGCAAATCGAATCGCAAACAGTGCAGAATCAGGCTGTACAGGTGCATCTTGTCCCTGAACTGTGGCGAGAAATCCAGCTACTTCTAACGCTTGCCCTACAAACCACAAACCCAGCGCCAAGCCGATTTTTTGCAGCAACACCATAAACGAATAGAACACACCTTCGCGTCTTTGTCCTGTTTGGAGTTCGTCGAGTTCAATCACATCCGGTATCATCGACCAAGGTACTAAATAAGCAGTAGAAACTCCGATACCAGCCATCACAGCTAACAGGTACATCTGGAATACTTGTCCTGGTTGCAGAAAAAACAGTCCAGCTTGGGCAATGATCCACAAACTCATGCCCATAAAATAAACGGCTTTTTTGCCGTATCGCTCGCTGACGTTGCTCCAAACAAATAGCATGGCGAGTGCAGTACCTTGAACCGCGATCGCAGCTTGGGTAAAAGCGGATGGCGGCAGTTTCATCCAGTCGATGACAAAGTAGGGCAGAATGGAAGCAGTTAATTGCACTCCCAGCCAAGAACAGAGATAAATTCCAATTACGTACAAAAAAGGGCGATTGCTAAATGCAATGCGTAACTGTTCTTTTAGCGGCAAAGATGTGGAATCATCTTCTACGGGATGTTCTTGCAGTTGAGATAAGACGTGTTTGCGGGTTCCCCAAAAACACCAATACAAAGGCAATACTGAAATCACCGTACAGATGGCACCTAGTATTAAGTATTTTTGGATATTATCTTTAACTATTGCAAAAATAATTTGCGCTAAAATCAATGACAAAATGCTGCCGCCGATCGAGAAAGCAAACCGGAAACTATTCAGGCTAGTGCGTTCGTTGTAGTCTTGGGTTAATTCTGGGGTGAGGGCGGTGTAAGGCAGGTTGACGGCGGTGTAAGCGGTGTTAAACAGGATGGAGATCGCCACATAGTACCAAAACAATATCGTTGGATCTTTGCTGGGAACAATCCACTGCAAAAAGAAGAAAATCCCGAAAGGAATTGCGCCGTAAACCATCCAAGGATACCGGCGGCCCCAGGGGTGAGATGTGCGATCGCTCAAAACCCCCACAATCGGGTCATTTATCGCATCCCAAACCTTGCCGATCAGCAAAATGTTGCTAGCAGTCCCCGCAGCCAAACCGGCGACGTTGGTAAAGAAAAACAGCAGGAAAAATACCAGAACATTCGCAGTAATTGCCGGGCCGAGGTCGCCCGCACCGTAGGCTAATTTTGTGGAGAAACTGAGTTTTTTTGTTTCCGGGTTGTTGGCGGCTGCTTGAGGCGGGGAAATGTTGCTCATAAACTTTGATTTCGGGATTTTTGGGCGGTCGCAGTCTTTCCAGTAGGAGTATAACTCACGCTACGCGCTAATACTAAGTTTTTTTCCTGCGATCGGGACGATCCTGGAATTTTTGGAATTGGGAATTGGGAATTGATAGATTTGTAGGGGCTCCCTCACCAACAATAATCGCCCCAAAACAAACAATCTCAAAAACCCGCCCCAACCCAACAAACAAGCCAAATGTACGTTCAGATTTACGGTGGGTGGGGCGGCTTTACTATATTATTGGTCAAAGGCCGAGATTAGAACTCTTGCAAAAATACAAAGCACCCCACCCCAACCCTCCCCTTGAATCAGGGGAG
>JAUBOG010000745.1:0-2188 GCA_036700105.1 Microcoleus occultus BM001215583 | reverse complement strand
CTATCAGTTTCAGTAAAGTCCCCTAATTCATCGCTATATTCTATGTTTAATCTTAATATAGTATATCTAATCACAATATTTTCTATCAGTAATTGTTTGTCTGTATCGGTCAATGAATCATTATTGAAAATGTCATTGTTAAATTTATCCAGCCTTACATCAAATTTGGATAAGAGTACATCTTGGTTAAATGAAATAGTGGTGTCTTTAAGTTCAGGTGTGTTTAATAAATGATTTGAAAAATCAACCAAGGTACTAGACAATAAGGCAGAACTCATCAAAGAGTCAGAGTCAGAACCGGATTCAAGAAGCAAGACTTGCATATTTATTAGATTTAGAAGCAGAGTTAGTGTATTTAAGGATTTTATCATTAAACTTTTTGATAATCAAATCCGAAGTGCCAATACCTTGATTTGCTTTTTTTGCTGAATTTAAAGTCTTCTCTTGTAAAACCTCGATTATAGATTGCTTGTAATCCTTCAATACTTCATTAATTAACGTGAACTCGGGATTATTTTTGTTTATTATCATGATAATAAACGCTTGGTTTATCAGGATAAAACTGATAAGCAATTAAACAAGCACAAATAGAACAAAAAGCATTTTCAGGTTTTCTGTATCGGCTATGAGTTAAGTTAAAAACACTATCCAAAATGTCATTTACAGATTCTATTACTCCACGTTTATTAAGGTAGTATTTTTCTTCTAGCAGTAAAAGTTTATTTTTCATGTTCTTTTTTATTTTATGCACTATTTTAAGACCATTTTCATAAAACTGCTGCCATAATTTAGTTATATATCCCTTATCTGCTATACACATACCCTTTAAATTAGAAAATAATTTTACTAAAATATCGGAGTTATTATCAGACTTATTTGCAGCAGTAAGTCTAAAACTTATGATTTGCCCCCAATTATTTATCACCAAATGTGCTTTAAACCCATAAAACCACCCTGTTGAACTTTTGCCACGAGCTCCGGTTTGCTTAAAAACTTTATGAGAAGATATGCGCAAATTATCACAAACTGGTATGCGTTTAGAATCTGCAAAGTATATTTGGCTTCTACTTGCATTTTCACAAGTTAATTGCATTATTAAAGGCATTAGAATACTTACTCTTGATTCTAACTCTAAAAAATGAGTATAACTAGGCGCCTGAGGAAAATAAGTTTTTAAATCTGTTAAAACAAATTGTTTGTAATAATACTCAAAGTTTTTATAACCTGAATAATGGTAATAAACTAAGATAGTGATAGTTTCACTTTCACTTAAAGCTAGCCGTTTTGGCTTTCTAAACGGTTTGTTTTCTTGCTCTAACCAATGATAATCCACATAGTTTTTAATCATTTTACAACTATCGTCTGCAAAAATAAAAAGATTATATAGCATCATTTCGTCGATTTTTGTATCTTTGTTTCTCATAAAGCTGAGTTTTTAAGCGTTTTTTGTTGATTTCTAACCCAAAAATATGCTTTTTTCTTAGCTTTATGAATTTTTTTATCCCGAGTTCACGTTAAGTATAGTGAAATCGCCCTTGGGTGATATGGACTTTGCTGCCTAGCGGAACTATGCCTTTACCATCGGTATTTTCTGCATAAAACTCAAAACGTCCGGATAGCACACCCGCAAGCGTATCGTTGCGGCTGAGCTCTACCCACCCTTGCGCAACCCCATACACATGCCCATAATGGGAGGGATAATTACCCGGATCAGTATATCCGGCACAGTTTGCCAGATTTCCTTTAGTGGTATCACTAACCAATAATTTATATCGTTTGACATTGGCATTGCCTTTAATTTCATAGCTTGATGTATCTAAGATCAATACCACGATTCCATTTTTCCTTGCACTGCTATGTTGGGTTTTGGCCATTATTTGCAAAACCGGAGGTTTGTTTTTTCCTGCCCAATTGGTATGTACATAAAACTTGCAGTTGTCTGCCCTGTCTCCGTAGCCGCTGATGCCATTGGCCACCCAGACCTGCCCATCTATCAGGCAAGACATCGTATTAGCCCCTATCTGCGTCTCGGGCGTGAGGCGGCTGTCGTTTAGCCGGCATTTGGCCCTCTCGCAGGCCGGTAGCAGCAGCGTGATGCACACGGCTACGGCCATCATAAATTGATTTTTCATAAAGGTATTTGTTTAAAAATGATTATTGTATAATATGAAGGGTGTGGCTGGTAATC
>JAUBOG010000744.1:0-2191 GCA_036700105.1 Microcoleus occultus BM001215583 | reverse complement strand
CGCTCAAAGATTGTGGATATTATTTAAAATTTAAGGGTGGCGACGCACCCTACAGATACGATTATTTGAGAGTTTTAGGGCAAGTATCGCAGAGATTCCCAAACCCGGACGGCTTCTTGGGGGCTAATGTCGCTACAATTAGATAATTCGGGAGGCGCGGTATTTAAGAACAGACGAGAACCCGCACCAGTAAATCTGTAAAATGGGCCTTGTCCCATCCAACTTCCTATTAAAGTAGGGCCAGAAAGTCGAGGGTTTTTACGATATTTTAACACTGCACTTTTACCCAATATTGAATTGTTGACTGGATAACTCCGTTCTAAGTCAGCCGATGGCATATCGCCAATACCGCCTCCTGTTGATTCAATAGCAAAGCAAGAGTTATTGGAGTTTCGATAGATAATTGCGTAGTCAGGGCAAAAACGGCGGACTCCTGAAGGACAAGGTTTAACTTGAACGCTAGCCACCTTAAATCCGGCGGGAATATAGCTAGGAATTGCAACTTTAGTTCCGAGAGATTTAAGCTGATTGGTTTGTCTGTCAGATAGCTGAGCATTGGCTAGCAATTGGTCTTGATTTGGCCGCTGGGCCGTTGTTACAGATTGTATACTGGCTGCGAGGATGGCTGTGATGATGGTGATGGTGATGGACGATCGCATTTTCATGATATTTCCTCTCCTTTATATCCTTATCTCTGTAAATATTTCTCTAATTCGGCGGTGCGCTGTTTAGTCGATCGCTCCAAACACTCGTTCAAAAAACCTTGAAAACCACTACCGCCGCGATTTCTATACACTTCAAACTCGCAGGTATTATCTCGCTGTTTGATCCACCCTAATTGGGCTTCCGCAAGTAGCGCTTTCTCTTCCTTGCTCAACTTAGCAATCACTTGTTGGTAAATTTCATTCAGCCGCTTGTCTGCTGCTTCATATCTAAACCGAATACAGGTTCTTACTTCTACGTCTCCTTGCGGGCGATCGCAATTAATCTGTTGAGCGATGACAGAGCGCCCAGATTGTGCAAAAATTGATGTTGTACCAATTGCCAAAAGCGCGATCGACCAAAAGTGCGATCGGCCTTTCTTCAAACCTATTTTCATTATCCGTAAACCCCATCCACCTGATGAATCCTTTTAACACGAAACAGACTTAATTTGATTAATTTAAGTATTTTTTTATATTTCCTGAATCAGATTGCCCTGTTTATCAGATTCCCAAAGTGTGCTTGAGTGCTGCATCTACTGCAGCCATATCTGAAAAAACACCAATTTTGCGATCGATTTCAACTTCTAGAAGCGTTACAAGATTGTCTGTCATAATTACCGAGTCAGCTAGCAATCCCGTTTGTTGGCCTTCCGGTGTTGCGAGGGAAACAAAAACCCGGCTTGGGTGTCCTGAACGAGCTAAATTGCTAGTAATCATTGCCACAATTGTTTGCCCTAAACCAGTACCCAGATTATTAGTTTGAACTATCAAAGCTGGACGGCGTTTTGCATTACGCAAGTCCGAGTTAGGAAACAAAACCAGCACTACATCACCTCGATTATCAGGCATCGTAAGCATCCATTTCTGGTAGTTCCCAATCTGGAGCAAATCTCCTCAGCCGAACCCGTAAATCTGCTGCTTGCTCTTGGTTAATGCCGCGAGACTGCAAGTTTACTAACCCTGATTTTGGCATAAAAGTAACAATAACTTGCGCTTCTTCTATGTCGGCGGGTGTTTCCAGTAATTCGATTTTGCCATTTCGATATATGCCCTCTACTGACTGTAACATTTTACTCCTGTGATAATTACCCATTTATATTTTAGCCGCGATCGCCAAACCCAGCAAGTCTCCGCAACTCAATAAACCGGGTTTTGGCGGTTTATTTGGGCTGCAATGCGTAGGTCTCGCAAAAAACCCGGTTTCTAACCACTCGTGCATAATTTTTATGATATTAGCACTTCTCAAAAGCCGCGCCAATTAGCGATAAAGCCACAATCGGCGCAGTCACCGCCCTGAGAATTCTACTACCCAAAGAAACAGGCTCAAAACCAAATTCGATCGCCCTTTTTACCTCACCATCCGTCCATCCACCCTCGGGCCCGATAGCTATGACGATCGATAATTCTCCCCTCGGAGGCGGGCACGGGGGCACCGCCCCTACAAAGGGGGTTTCTAAACCATCTTTCTCCCCCCTTACCAAGGGGGG
>JAUBOG010000743.1:0-2194 GCA_036700105.1 Microcoleus occultus BM001215583 | reverse complement strand
CCCTAGCCCCCCTTAAGAAGGGGGGGACAAGAGTCCGATCGAAGTCCCGCTACAACCAGGGGGATTTAGGGGGATCTGGACTATGATAAAAACGACATTTATCAACGCTTTCAGGCTTAAGTTGACACTAATGCGCCCGCCCCTACAAGCATCAATATCAAGAATTTAAGATCACCGCATAAACGAACCGACAACACCGTTCATATCCTCAGCCAAAGGATTTCCCAAAGCCTTAAACTTCCACTCGCCGCCTTCTCGATAAACTTCTCCCATCAACATATTTAATTTTCCTTCATAGGAAGCGTCACTTGACAAGCGATAGCGGGCGATTTCTTTCCCAGCCGCATCTACAGCCCTCACAAAAGCATTTTCTACCAGGCCAAAATGCTGATTTCTCTCTTTTCCATTGTAAATATTCACGCCCAAAACTATTTTGTGATACTGCGGCGGCAAAGCACTCAATTTCACAATGATCTGTTCGTCGTCTCCATCTCCAGCCCCGGTGAGATTGTCGCCGGTGTGAACAACTGTTTTATCATTAGATTCCAAATGAGAGTAATAAATTACATCCTCTTTGTAGTTCTTTAATTTCCCATTTTCTCCCAATAAAAGAGCGTAGGAATCTAAGTCAAAATTTGCACCGCTGCTGCGTCCGAAAAGACCTTTTTTAGCTTGGGCTACATCCCAGCCCAAAGCCATTGTCAATCTGGACAAGTCGTATTCGCTTTTGCTGAGTACAATTGATTGTCCTTTTGTCAAATTAATCGCCATAGTTTTTTCTCACAGTAAGGTGGATACTTAAATTGAATTCCCATCTGCTCGATTCTCAAATTAGTCAAATTTAAAATCAAGGGAAATATTCATGATTTTTACGAATTTTCCCTTAATTTATTTAGTCAGATTCGATCCTCTTCGAGGGATTCGCTAACGACCTTTTATCAGGCATACTTGTCTACAAAGCTCTGCAAGCCTGAATTGTAGCCTTCTCCGACTGCTTGGAACCTCCACTCGCCGTCTTTCTTGTAAAGCCTGCCAAATTCCACCGCAGTCTCCCTAGAAAAATCCTCGTCCAAATCGTACTTAGTGACTTCTGTGTTAGTGGTAGTGTCGTAAATTCTGATAAAAGCATTCCGAACTTGACCGAAGTTTTGCCTTCTCGATTCAGCTTCGTGAATTGTCACCACAAAGACAATTTCTAGAACAGCCGGATCGACTTTGGTTAGATCGACAGTCACTGTTTCGTCGTCGCCGAATCCTTCCCCGGTTCTGCTATCTCCGAGATGGATTACAGAAGTGTCTGGCGACTCTTTGTTGTTGTAAAAAACAAAGTATTTTTCGCTGGGTATTTTTGCATTTGCACCTAACATAAACACGGAAGCATCTAAGTCAAACGCCGCGCCGGTGTCTGTAGCATTGGTATCCCATCCCAAACCAATCCCGGCACTTTTCAAACCCGGTGCTTCTTTAGAGAGATTGATTCTGCCGCCTTTTTCCAAGTTAATAGACATTTGCTCTCCTGTTTGCAACATCTCTGATATTACTGCTAACTATTATACCAAGTGTCAGAGCAGCTTGACAAATTGCTGCTGATACTCATCCTCAGTCATCAGTTCTCGGGTGGTTTCCACTCTGTCTAAAAATACGATTCCGTCTAAATGGTCGTGTTCGTGCTGAAAAATTCGAGCCACAAAGTCTGTCAATTCTTGTCGGCGGAATTGGCCGTCTCTGCTGGTGTATTCAATCTCGATCGCCCTACTTCTCGGTACTAACCCGCGAATCCCCGGAATGCTCAAACAGCCTTCCCAGTCTTTGACTGTCTCTGTTGAGGCTGCTACGATCCGGGGATTGATCATCGCTGTGGGTTCCATGTTGGGTGCTTGGGGATACCGCAGGTTGGGGCGGGATGCGACGACGAACAGCCGATCGCCCTTACCGACTTGAGGGGCCGCAATCCCCACTCCGTTCGCCTGTTGTACGGTAGAGATCAGGTTGTCGATTAACTGTTGAATGCGCGAGTCCTGAATATTCTCCACAACTTGCGACGGTTGGCGCAGTACGGGATTTCCTAATTGTGAAATTTGCAAGATTTCTGACATAGTTATTTGTTATTTGTTATTTGTTAATTCTGCATAAACTCTATGGGTGCATCTCAATTTGGCAAGGGCGAAGCATTTCGGCAGACAATTTATTAGTG
>JAUBOG010000742.1:0-2199 GCA_036700105.1 Microcoleus occultus BM001215583 | reverse complement strand
TAATCGTCAAACAGCAGACCGCTATTACGTTTGAGCTTAAGTTGACACCTATGGACACTGCCGTGTCCCTACAATCGATCGGGGTAGGGACACGGCACTGCCGTATCCTGATTATGGGTAATGTTAATTCCGATGCTACTTGCCCAACTTCCTTCTGACCTATGACCGCAAATTCCGAGTTAGCCTCGCAGCATTTAGAAACGGGCGATCGACAACAATCCGGTAAATTTGAGCAGGCGATCGCCCTCAACAAGATTGCCGAAGTTTATTATGCTCAGCAGAAATATGTAGAGGCGATCGCCGGATGCTACCAAACACTGCGCCAGCAACCGAATTTCGCCCCAGCCTACAAAACCCTAGGCAATATCCTGCAAGCCCAAGGCAAGATTGAGGCGGCGGTACGCGCTTACTCAAAGGCGATCGAATTTGACCCAAATTTTGTCGAAGCCTATGTTAATTTAGGCAGTATGTTTTACAAACAAGGACGGCTGGACGATTCTATAACTTACTACCAAAAAGCGATCGCCATTCAACCCGATTTAGCCGCCGCTTATTGGAATTTAGGCAAAGTTATGGAACAGCAAGGGCGAATCAATGAAGGTTTATTTTACCAAAAAAAAGCTTTAGATTTAGAGCCGGAGTTAAACAATTGACAGTTGACTGTTGAGAGTTAACTGTTTAAAAGCAATTCAGTAAAAAATCACACTCATAGCGCTTTCAAAAAAGCAATAAATTAAGTTAGATCGAAAACTGACATCTTCCACCTCTGTCAGTAACAGGCAAGATGCATGTTTCACCAAAAGTCAATTTTATTGTCAGTGCCAGCCTAAAAAATACAATTAGGAATGTTATAGTCAGAATAATTAAATCATTAACAATGCAAGCTGGATCGACATGGAAATCAATAATCCGCTCGAATTCCTAACTACCAAAGTACAAGAAACTGTTGCCGACGCCCAAAACTTAGCGGGCGGAATTGCTGCTAAAGTTCAAGAAAGTGCAACTGAAGTAACTGCCTTCATAGAATCAGCGCCAAGTTCAATTGTGAGTGCGGGGGCGATCGCCACTCAAGAAGCTTTCAAAATAGCACACAACATCCGTTTTGAGAACCTGCCAGCAAATCTGCAATTCAAATTTGCTAGGGCTGGCGTGCGTGACGGAATCCGCAGCGTTCAAGAAGCAGCAAAAGTATTTGAATCCATACCCGCCCAAATTCGCGCTCAAGGCCCGGAAGCAATTCGCAACTTCTGTCAAGACAAAGATTGGAGTCACATCCAAGCACACGCAAATGGAGGCGGTAGCGAAGCTGCTAACGGGATTTTTGAACATTTCCGAGTAAATCGGGCTCGCGGCGGTGCAGACATGACGCAGGCCGAATTAGCCGTCGCCAAGCAAGTTTTAGCCGGTGCTGCGTTTAAAGCAGCAGTTGCCCAAGTCGTTGGGGCTGCAATCAAAGGGGCGATCGCCTCCGCCGTAATTGAGTTAGTATTTTCGATCTTAGAAAACTCTTTGCTGTGCGTTGAAGGCAAAATTACTCAGTCTGAATTAGTCGAAAAAGTCGCCGCCGCCACCGCCCAAGCTGGCATTGCTGGCGGTATAATTACTGGCATTCTGCTAACACTCTGCACGATATTTCCCCCGATTGCGGGGCTTTTGGGTGCTGCTGCGATGCCCTTGGCGGTTGCGGGTGTTGGTTTTATGGGAATTCGCGCCTGGGAAATCTTTTGTCAGGGCGATCGCATATTTGGAATTACCGAACAAACACAAAAATTTCTGGGGATGACTGAACCGACAACTGAAGTAAAACTCTAAGATGATTGCGAAACATAAATAATATGGATTTAGTCGAAAAAACTCAAGATCAGCAGCATCCGCAATATCGGCGCGATCGCACTACCGTCGATACTTTATTAGCCGGAGAAACAACAGATCACAATTTATCAGAATTAGCAAGATTAATAATTCGCTACCGGGGCTTTCCCGGCGCTAGAGATATTCAAGCAGACTTAAAAAAAGTCCTGCAAAAATGGAATCATACCGAAGAAACTCTGTACGAACAAACGCGCAAAATTCACACTAAAGGTGAAGTTTACAGGAAACAAAAAAGCGATCAAGAAGATTGGGCCTAATACCAAATCTTAGAAGTGATACCAATTTTTTATGAGGCCCCGTAGAATCCGATCCCCCCTAACCCCCCTT
>JAUBOG010000741.1:0-2209 GCA_036700105.1 Microcoleus occultus BM001215583 | reverse complement strand
TGTCCCCCCCTTCTTAAGGGGGGCGCCGGGGGGATCTGGGCCTAATCGTCAGACAGTAGACTGGTAATACCTTTAACGTTAAGTTGACACCAATGGGCTCTCGGAGTGTCCTCTCCTATCATTCCGATCCTACCGGAAATGATATTAGTTATTACGGTCAAAGTGCGTTATTTAACATTGTCTGAAACAGCGTATCCAGAGAAATCCCCGACGCTTTTGCCATCGCAGAAATCACGCTCGTTTTAGCAAAAGAGCAATACAGTCCTGCTTCCAAAAACCAAGGTTTGCCGCTCGGATCGATGCGGAAATCAAAGAGGCTGTAATGCTGACAACCTAGGGCTACATGACATTTTTTGGCGGCATCCCAAACTTTCTCTGTAATCGGATCGCTACGATCGACTATCCATGATTTGTGATTATCCTTAGCAACCATCGTCAAGTCACCAGTTGCATCTCGTTTCAGCTTATCTTCATAACTGCGAATCGGCCGCTCATCTTTGTCCATCAGGTACTCTTCCAGCGGCAAGCAGATTAACTGACCGTCTTGAACGATGATACCGCATCTGACTTCTCTGCCGAGTTCGATAAATGTCTCTACCAATACCTGTTCTGAATAACCAAATGCTGTCTGCAAAGCAGCGTCGTAGTCAGAGGGATTTTTCACCAAGACTACTCCGAGAGAATTATCGGCATCCACAGGCTTGAGCACTGCGGGAGTGGCAATTTGAGGTCGATCGCCCCGGCGCAGCAATTCTCCTTGCGGTACTGCGACACCGGAGGCTGCGACAACGGCTTTTGCTTTGGCTTTGTTCGCAGCCAGCGCCATCACATCAGGTGTGTTTCCGATGTAGGGAATTTTCAGCAAATCAAACAGCGATCGGTAGTATGTCATGCCCGGAAGGCAAAACATTTGCGGTAACATTACGTCAATGTTGAGTGCTGTCAAAACTTGCACTGCTTCTGCGTCTGACAGCGGCTCGGCTAGGGCGAGATCCTCGCCGCTTAGGGATTTTGGAAACCGCCACCGGCGATCTGGCGAAATGCAGGCAATATGAAATTCGTAAAGTGCTGCATTGGCGGTAAATTCAAGACAATTTTCGGCATAAAGCCTGGATAAATCGCAGTAAAAATCATCAACCGCAGACCCTACCAAATGCAATACACGCAATACCGACATAATTAATCTCCCGCCAATTCGACAAGCTTACCGATGTTAAAATCAATCCGAATCCAACCTTTAAACTGCCGCAAATTTCCCAGAAGCAACAAGGGTATCTGCCAGTGATGAACCATCAAAAACGGCAGCGGATCGGACAAGTCGAAAATCGCATCTTTGCCGCTAGCAATGATTTGCAGCCTGCGCCAAGTCTGGGCCGGAGACAGCAAATTCGTCACCAACCGCCAGATTTCATGGTAAATCCAATAGGTTGGGCGACTTGATTCGAGGGGTTGAATTACCTCAGACAAACGTTCAGTTTCTAAATAAGCTTTTGCGACATCGGGATGGTTGTAGAACATGGTAATTGCTGAATGAGTGCGGGGGTTGCACTCGATCGCATAAATCCGTCCATCATCATGGGCTTGAATGAAATCGAAGGAAACTTGCCCGGTTAAATTTAAAGCGCCCGCAAACCGTCTCACCCACGCTTCAATTTCTGGATGTTCTACCATTTCATAATTGATCTGAAATGCTGACGATTTGCAGCAACAATGCAGCCGCAGTTCCCCATCGCGGACTGTGCTGTGGGTGCAGTATTCTTGTCCCGGAATAAACGCTTGCATGATCCAAGGATTGCGATCGGAAATCGGCAAATCCTTGACAAATGCCGCTGTTTCTGATGGTGTACTGCACGGTAGTTTCGTCAAATCTAACCGCCGCACAGAGTCGTAGGGAATGCTCTTGAGAATGTATTTGCGTTCTTGCTTAGAAAAATCAAATTCCTGCACCTGACTCGGCGACTTGATGCAGTAGGACTCAGGTACAGAAAGACCTAATGATTCTGCGACTGCGGAAAACTGATATTTATCATCCAATTGCTGAACCATTTCCGGATCGGCGTGCATGACTTCGCAGTAGGGCGAGAGTGCCTGTTTGGCCTTAGCATCGCAATAACTAGCAACCGGACTGCAAACCGGAACGTAAACATCAACTGCTTCTTTTTTGACAATTTCTAACAGCGCATCAATATAGTCCTTGGCTTGAGGATTT
>JAUBOG010000740.1:0-2213 GCA_036700105.1 Microcoleus occultus BM001215583 | reverse complement strand
CCCCCGCTGCTTTGCGGGGGGAATAAGAATACTGTTATTTCGTTTAAAATTGGTAAGCTGTTGTGCATTTAAATTGTATGTTTAGGGCGGGCAGGATGCCCACCCCACAAAAGTGAAACTGTATTTTACTCTGCAAATTAAATGCCGATTAGCTGATAACTCTCAAAAGTAGAATGGAAGCTGAAAAATCGATAAATTTTCAACTTCCATTTTTAATTGATTTAAACTAATTTAACGCAGACCCAGCCACGTAAAAAAATCCTGGCGGGTGAAGAATTCTAGCAGCAAAAGCGACACGAATCCCACCATCGCAAATCGTCCGTTGATTTGTTCGGCGTAAGCATTCCAGCCAAAAGCTGGTTCTGGTTTTTTGGCGGACTCTGAGCTTGGCGCTGTGGGAGATGGAGGAGTTTTAGCAGTCATGGAAAAGTTGGGAGTTGGGAGTTGGTAATTGGAATTTGGGAATTAAAATCCCGTCTTTAATTTATATCAAGTCCGATCGATCCGTTACTATATAATTCCAGATATTGTAGGGGCTCCCCTCACCAGCATTATCGAGTTCAAAGCGAATAAATTCATAAACCCGCCCTCGCTCGCTCATACTAATCGACCGGACATAATATTACAAGGGAAATGATAGCAGAAAGTTAATCTGCTGATTTTTCTAAATTTTGCACAGATTCGATCAGATTTCGCACGGTTTCGGTACCTTCTGAAGGCTCAAAAAACAGCGGGAATTTGCCGCGGGCGATCATTCTCAAACCCAAAGGGCCTAGACTCAGCAAACCTTTAACGTCGCGGAAATAGTTTCCTACTACTTCAATGCCAAATTTCCGCTCGTCTATCCAGCCGCCTTCTTTGACGAGCTCGATCAAGACTTTGCGGTGGCGGATCGATCGGCTGGCTTGGTCGTCTTTGCGATCGAGAATCTCTTGTTTGATCTTACCAATTTGATCCATCGGCGCAACTTCCATCGGACAAACCGAGTTGCAATAGTAACAGCGGGTGCATCCCCAAACGCCTGCGGTGCCTTCGTTGTATTTTTCCAGCCGATTTTCGGTTTCGCCGTCGCGGGAATCGGCGATCGTCCGGTAAGCTTTGGCGAGGGCGTGGGGGCCGACAAAATCCGGGTTGACTTCGCGGGCGTTGCACTCAGAATAGCACGCGCCGCAGAGGATGCAGTTGCCGGTTTGGTCGAGTTTCGATCGCTCTTCGGGAGTTTGCAGAAATTCGCGTTCGGGAATTGCTCGCGAGGCTGTGCTGATATAGGGTTCAACTGCTTCCAGGTTGTCCCAAAAACTGGTCATATCGACGACTAAATCTTTGATTACCGGCATATTTCCCATTGGGGCGACGGTAATTTCCGGGATGAAATCAGCAGGCTTTTCTGCGGAACTGGACTGAGCTATTTTGTCAAGTCTTGCGAGTTCGCCGGCGACATTTTCTTTGCAAGCTAAAGCCGATCGCCCGTTAATTCGCATCGAACAACTGCCGCAAATGGTATTGCGGCAATTTTTGCGAAAAGCTAAAGTCCCGTCCTGTTCCCACTTGATGCTGTTGAGGCAGTCGAGGATGGTATTGCTCTCTTCCACGTCTAGGGTGTAAGCGCGAACGCGGGGAGCCTCGTTTTGATTTTGGCGGACTACGTTAAAGCGGACTTGCATATTTTGAGTGAGGAATTTAGTTTCTATTTTAAGCTAGATTTTCGGGTAATATAAAAAGTTATTAATTTTTTAACAACTATCTAAAGCAATAGATTTAAACAGTATTTTTATTGTTTGATAAGAGGCAATAATCCCCAAGTCGTAAATCCTAAATCGCCAGTTTTTTTAGCCTGATTTCTGACCTGTTAATTGGAGAGACAAGTAATCGATCGGTGCAGTTCGCGAGTCGGAGGTGCTGTTATGTCCAGCTTGTTTGTCTTAACTTTCATGTTTTCAACGCCGGCCTTTTGTCTGGGTCTGGTAAATCCTCAATGGGTGGGACTGGGAACTCGCAGGCGATCGGCTGCCTTGTACGGCGGGTTGATGGCAGTTTCGTTCGTTTTGCTTGGGGTTACAGCACCTCGGCCGCCGCAACCTGTTTCCTCGGGGCTGCTGGCTTCGACAGAATGGCAGGAATATCGGGTAAGCGCACCTTTGCGCTGAACGTACTTATCATATCGTTTCCGGTTGCATCGGAATGATACCGAGGACACGGCAGTGCCGTGTCCC
>JAUBOG010000739.1:0-2213 GCA_036700105.1 Microcoleus occultus BM001215583 | reverse complement strand
ATGAGTAATTTTACTCATTGACAATAGTGCTTTTAGCTTAACTTGTGAGTAATGGCCTTGGATAAGCAATCAAGTGAAGTCCACCAGGCGCGCGGTAGCCGGGAAACTTTGGCTTATTTTCGAGTTTTCCCTCTTGAAACAGTTTAGTTAGTCCTTTAAAAGATTTTACCGACTCACCAACAGCACCGCAAGTCTGTTGAGCAGCTTGAGCGCATAAAGCCCCGTAATGAGGATTGCGCTTTAACTCGTTAATTACGTCAAACGGACGGACGTAAAGATGAGCCTTGAAGTATATTTGACGAGCGTAGTAAACCGCACAATTGTGCAGTTTGTTCGATTCATGACAAATATATTCTAGAACTGCCTTGAGCTTTTTGTCGGGCTTGAGTAATATTTGTTGACACCCAAACACTTGAATTCTTTCGTTGTTGCGATACGTTGATTATACAGCATAAATCAACAAAATCAAGTGATACGGCAAGTGTGTCAAAAAAAGATTTAGAGTACCGACACTCTTGGTAACGCTGTCTCGCCGATCAATATGCACTTTGTCTTTATTCCCAAGCGGCGCAAAGCGGTACTGATTGGTAAAATTGTCGAACGACTGCAAGAGATTATCTTTGAGGTCGTGACGGAGAACAGGTGGAAGATTATTACTTTGGAGATTATGCCGGATCGCGTTCATTTGCTGTTAAACGTCAAGCCCACGGAGTCTGCTAGTTTTGTCATGCAAAGAGTCAAGGGTAGGGCTTCGAGTTACTTAAGGAAAGAATTTCCTGAATTATTGAAATTGCCTACCTTGTGGACTCCTAGTTATTTTGTCGGTAGTGTTGGCAGCGTCTCAACTGAAACTGTGAGAAAATATATCGAAGAACAGAGGAATAAGTAATATAGAACACTCTTCTGCCTAAAGGCTGCAACTGCGTTTCATCCCCGGCTTGAAAGACCGGGGTTCTCACGCGACGCGCTATAGTCGGAATTTAGCTATTCGATCGCTCGATACAATTTTTGATTGCTTGTTTGGGACGATCGGCTACTTTTCCAGGATGACTACGAAATCCTCAATCATCACATCAAAAGTGCGAGCCAGTTTGTGCACTGCCGCAAAGTCAACCATTGCCATGCCCTGAGAACGGGCATAATTGCTAATCGTACTGTAGCCCACGCCCGATCGCTGGGCAACCTCCTTGAGCGTCCATCCCTTCTCGGCAGCCAACTCTCGAACCCGCAACCTGACTAAGCCTTTGCTCATATTCACTATTTACAAAATTTTGGATTCAGTATAATATATCAAAAAGCGATCGCCCCCGGTCATTCGATTTTAGATTTTAGATTTTAGATTTTAAATTTTAGATTGACTCTAAAGATGAATCTGGGAGCTTGAACGTTGGTCGAAAATTTTGCGCCTCTCATGGTCGAAGTCGGGGCTTGTCTCCGTTTTGCGGCGGAGTCAACGAAGCTAAAGGCGATCGCCAATTAAAATAAATCCCGACAGATATTATCTGTCTTTGGCAGCTAGCAGATAGATTTACCGGCGCGCCAGATGCGACTTACCTACCACCAGATGCAACTACGATGATATCAGAAAATCAGTTAAAATCGTCAGAGATCGGCGAATCAAAAATTATTCACAAATCGTCGATCGTCAATCCGCGATCGAGATTTGTCACCGAAGAAACAGTTGCACTCTTATTCAATATTTCACCAGAGCAGATTTACCGCATCGAATGCTGTCACAACATGGTGTACGTGTACGCAAAAGGCCTGAGTCGCTTCCTTAGCTACGCCGATTTTCCCCCGATTGTGGAAGTAAATCCCCCCGCAACTCAAGATTTTCTCGGCTGGTACAAACGGTGGAATGCCAAGCTAGCACCTCAGTTTTGGACGCAATTCTATACCTACAATTTCAAAGAAGCTGTTTCAGTTGACAGCTTGCTTGAGTGGGGAAAATTGGTAGGTACTGTTAAATCAGTAATTTCAGCTTCAGCGCTGCAACAGCTACGAGATGTTTACGCTCAAGAAAAAGCATTGATGGAAAATTTTTAAAGCAGCCGGGGCGGCTCAACCAGATACTGTTCGCACCGGCAAATGTAAGGTGTGCAGTGCGAACCTTAAGGCATAGAGATTCTGCTCGAAACTCTTTCTTATATCGTTTCCGGTAGCATCGGAATTATGTAGTGCGAGCGTCTCGCTCGCGATTGGTTCGCGAGCGA
>JAUBOG010000077.1:0-18249 GCA_036700105.1 Microcoleus occultus BM001215583 | reverse complement strand
GTAGGGACACGGCAGTGCCGTGTCCCTACACTTCACAAACCTGGAATACGCTGTATTAGCTAAACCAAGCTAGCCACAGCGGAAGCATCAACAGCAAACCGACGGAAGTTATGGCGATGCTGCAAGCTAACAAATCGCGATCGAGCTCGTATACTTCTGCTAAAATCAGCACCGAAAGCGCTGTGGGAATTCCCGACATCAACACCAGCACCAACCTCGGATCGCCGCTCAATCCGAAATAACTAGCGCCCAATCCTATCAGTACGGGGACAATTACAACTTTTAGTAACGACGGGATTAAGGCTAGTTCAAAACTTTCCAATTGTTTAATAGACCTCAGACGAATGCCAACCAGCAGCAAAGCACTCGCAATTACCACCCAAACTGCGACTTGCAATCCCGATTCAACTGTCTCCGGGAATGAGATATTTCTGGTAAAAAAACCGACTAAAAAAGCCCACAGTGCGGGAACTGTTATCACATCCCTTAGCTGAGTCCACCAGTGGTTTTTATTCCCAGAATAGCCGAAATAACTAGCAATAAATACACCAAAAATATAGGTTCCAAATACGTTATTAGTGACGCTGTACAAGACGGCCCAGTTGTTATTATCCGCGCTGATGATGGAAGGGGTGATTGCTAATCCCACAAAGCCAGTATTTCCTAACATTGCAGCCAGGATAAAACTGCCTTTGCTCGATCGCGTCAGCGAGCTAAAATTTAACAATAGTGAATTGACAAGAGAGTTTTTGCCCTGAAAATACGGCTTCGCGAGGTGGCGGGTGCTTAGCTGCTGCAAAAACTCCCAAGTCAACCAAGCCAAACTCGTACTCAGAAATAACACGAAAATGGCGATCGCAGGCGTGAATCCCACAGCACCCGAAAATTCGCTGTGACGGGCTAAAACTAGAATTTGCAGCGGTATCCCAACCCAATAAAGAAAGAGGCTCAGCAGCTTCGGAAAATTAACTGGGATGTACCGAAACAGCAGCAATCCCAAGCCTGTCCAGATTACTAGAGGCGTATAAGCGTGAAATAAGGTTTCAATCATAAAAATTAACTTGACAATTTGAGATGCCTCTACTTAATAATAGTAAAGCTAAAATCCGCCCTCGAAACGCGAATTGTCGAATCAGTTTTTCTGGCCTCGCAGCCGGGAAAATTTAGATGACTTTGTTGTCAAATTAGCTTGCATTTTGTACACTAATATGCAGCTCTATCGGCGGCTGAAACCGCTCCTTGTCAAATGAAGTCGGCCTCTGCAGACTAAGAAATAAACAGAGCATCTCATTTTTGCAAAAATATCGCAAAATTGGGATGCCCCGACACAAACATCGATTGAATTGCTCCGATCAATTCAACTTCAAAGCATTAACAGGCACATCATCCCAAGAACCAACAGTTCGCAGCGTCGCCACCCAGCCCTGCTGTTTTTGCTCGGGCGTCAAATTCTGCTCAAAAGATGCGTGGCATTCCTGCGCTTGAGTCTCATCGCAACAAGCAATACAAGAATAAAGAATGCCCGACGGATCGATTTGCTCGTTTACCCAAATAATCACAATCTCTTCTCCCAATCAAACCCAACTATCACCTAAATTTTCCTATAAATTTGGCAATTATCTACAATGGCTTCGATGCCAAACTCGCCAAAGATTCGCCTGCAAGCCTACAAATCCGCCAGTCGGGCATCACATCAGCACCGATACCCTTGTAAAATCCGATCGCCAATTCATTCCAATCGAGCACGCTCCATTCCAAACGCCCGCAGCCCCTTTCCACCGCCAACTGCGCCAAATAAACTATCAAAGACTTGCCAATTCCCCGCCCTCGAAACTCAGGAAGCACAAACAAATCTTCCAAATAAATTCCCGGCTGAGTCAAAAAAGTAGAATAGTTATGGAAAAACAGCGCCCAGCCCACAACCCGACCCTCGCACTCTGCTAAAATCGCTTCAGCAAAAGGTCGATCGCCAAACAAATGACGCTCCAAATCCACCGCACTGCCAGTCACAGCATCAGATAACTTTTCATACTCAGCCAAAGCTTTAATCAAATCAAACAGCACCGGCACGTCCAGCCGCGTTGCCGGACGCAAAATCACCTCAGAGGACATAAACACAGCAGTAAATGACAATCAAATATTAAAATACCATTATTTCTTAGTCCGCAGAGGCGGACTTTGTTTGCGTAGGGGAAATCCCCCCGCGGTTGCCCTTATTTCAGCCAGCCCTTTAAGCGTTCAGTCACTTGAGGCCGCCGCAGTTTCCGCATAGCCTTATTTTGAATTTGACGGACTCGTTCGCGGGACAAATTAAACAAACTGCTGACCTCTTCTAAAGTGTAAGGTTCGCCGGTTATCAAACCGTAACGCATGGCAACAATCTCTTTTTCCCGCTCAGTCAAAATATTGTCCAACACCTCCAAAATATCTTGGCGCATCATCATCTCATTCATCTGAGATTCTGGAGATTGCGTCACATTATCTTCAAGAACATCCAAAAGTTCCGAACTTTCTTCCGAGCCGATGCGGTGGTTGAGAGACAAAGATTGGCGGCGTACTTGCTGGAGATAGCGAAGTTGTTCGGAACTAACTTCCATTTCTTTAGCAAGTTCAGTTTCAGTGGGATTTCTTTGGAGCGATCGCCTCAAATCCCGATAAACTCTTTTTAGCTTATTTAATTGTTCGACAATGTGAACCGGCAAGCGAATCGTCCGCCCTTGATTGGCAATTGTCCGCGTAATTCCTTGGCGAATCCACCAATAGGCATAGGTAGAAAACTTGTAACCCTTTTCTGGATCGAACTTTTCCGAGGCTCGATTCAAACCCAAAGCTCCTTCCTGAATTAAATCGAGAAAAGGCACGCCCCGATTCAGATAGCGTTTGGCGATGGAAACCACCAACCGCAAATTCGAGCTGATCATTTTCCGTTTCGCCGACTGACACTGATACCGGAAGTTTTTCAGTTGATTTTCGCTCAAACCCATAGCTGCAGCTAGTTCAGCTTTTGTGGGAACTCTTGCCAATTCCTGGTTTAAGCTTTTTTCAAGTTCTTCGAGGGCTACCAATTCTTGAACGCGGCGCGCTAACTCTACCTCTTCGCTAGCACTCAGCAGAGGATAGCGAGCCATTTCCTTGAACAAAGCTCCCACTGGATCGTCGGCAGACCAATTGTTGTATGCTGACGATCGAGTTGAAATGGGACGATCGATCTCGATGTCCTCATCTGCTGCGATCGCGAGTGAGGCTTCCGGTGCCACCGCAAAACTGCCTAGGTCAGATTCTGCCATATAGTGCTTGGTGTCCGTGGGATGATTTGAGAAGTATCCCTTAACTTTAACCAATTTAATCAGAAATTTCCCAAATCCGAAATCCGAAACCCCAAATCCGCAATCCCAAATCAATTAGTCCGAGCCAGTAAAGGAGCTGCTTGCAACAGTTGCTGAGTATAGGGGTGCTGCGGATTAGTAAAAATATCCCCAGTCTTGCCAATTTCCACAATTTTTCCAGCATTCATTACCGCAATCCGATCGCAAAAAAATCTCGCCACCCACAAATCGTGCGTAATAAACAGATAAGTCAAATTAAATTCCTGCTTCAACTCCAACATCAGTTCTAATACTTGAGTCTGCACGCTCGCATCCAGCATACTCACCGGTTCGTCGCAAATAATCAATTGCGGGCGAGTAATCAAAGCCCGGGCGATCGAAACCCGCTGCTGCTGTCCTCCCGACAACTCCCCCGGATAGCGGCCGAAGAAATCCTCCCCTGGAGTCAAACCCACCCGCTCTAACATTGCCATTACTTGTTTTTTAGCTTCATCTCGACTCGCTAATTTGTGAATAAACAAAGGGTCAGCAATACTTTCTCCGACAGTCATCATCGGATTCAGACAAGCGTGGGGGTCTTGAAATACCATTTGCATTTGTCGGCGGTATTTCCTGACAGCATCGCTAGCGAGGGCTGTCAAATCTATGCCTTGAAATTCCACTTTGCCGCCCGTAGCAGGAATTAGCTGCAAAATCGTCCGCGACAAGGTACTTTTGCCGCAGCCAGACTCCCCCACCAGCCCTAGGATTTCCCCCCGTTCCAGCTCGAAATTAACGCTATCTACGGCTTTAATTACATCGCGCTTCCTCGAAAATAACTGCTCTAATAAATTGCTTTCTAAACTGTAGTGCTGCTGCAAATCCGTCACAGTCAAAAGAGGCGAATTTGACTCGGACTTAAGCCGATAATTTTCCTTCTCCCCTCTATCCGTTACATCCGTTAAATCCGTTACAGAATCCGTTGCCGAACTTCCTTCTTCCTTCTGAATGTGCAAAGCTGCTTTTAAGAGCGATCGAGTATATTCGTGCTGCGGCCGTTCAAAAACGTTCTGTACCGGCCCAGTTTCTACAACCTTGCCGCCGTACATCACCGCAATGCGATCGCAATACTCAGCCACCATCGCCAAATCGTGAGAAATCAGCAAAATAGCCGTTCCCCGTTCCTCACAAAGCCGCGTTAATTCCTGCATAATTTGGGCCGCGACCGTCACGTCCAAACTCGTCGTCGGTTCGTCGGCCACAATTAATTTAGGATCCAGCAAAAGAGCCAAAGCAATCGCCACCCTTTGCCGCATTCCGCCGCTGAATTCGTGGGGAAATTGCGACCAGCGAGAAGCGGGAATTTTCACAGCTTCCAAAACTTCGATCGCCCTTTTCTTAGCTTGCGATTTCGACAAATTCGGTCTGTGGGCTTGCAAAGTCTCGATGCAGTGTTGACCGACAGTCATCAAAGGATCGAGGCGAGTCATCGGGTCTTGAAAAATCAAAGCCACAGCTTCCCCGCGAAACCGCCTCAGCCGCGACGCATTCATCTCAAACACCGACTCACCAGCAAAACCAACTCGCCCCTCAACCACCGTCGAATCCGGCAGCAACCGCATCGCCGCCCGTCCCAAAGTTGACTTGCCGCATCCAGACTCCCCAACTAATCCCAGCTTTTCCCCCGGTTGCAGCGCTAGGGAAACCCCGTCAACGGCCCAACCGGATTGACCGCGCCGCTGGGGGTAAGCTACTCGCAGATTTTCAACGGAAAATAGAGAAGAGTCATTAGTCATTAATCATTAGTCCTTAGTTATTAGTTATTAGTCATTAGTCATCAGTCATTAGTTATTTAGTCATCAGTCATTAGTTATTAGTTATTAGTTATTAGTCATTAGTTATTAATCATTTGTTATATCATCTCCCGTCCTATGGTTATCAGTTGTCAGTTATTAATCATTGTTAGCAGTCATTGTTAGTTATTAGTATTGTAGGGGGCCACGGGCCGCAGCGTTTCCCTTGCCACTGGAAGCGAGCGAGAGCTGACGCACCCTACAGGCCTAATGACTAATGACTAATGACTAATGACTAATAACTAATGACTAATAACTAATGACTAATGACTGATGACTGATGACTAAATTTCCCTTCGCTTCAATTCAGCTCTCCGCAATATGTAAGTAGCCGCACAATCTGCGTGGGGATGGTCTGCTAAAACTTCGGCAAGTTCCAACACATATCCGGCGATGTCCGGCCCCAGTTTCTCGGTGAGCACTTGACGCTCCCGAGAGGCGAGTTCTTGCACGCGGGCCTTGGCTTGCCAATTGGGAGAAAACATCTTGTCAATCTCGGTGTGGAATCCCAGACTTTCGAGAATGTCCCACTCGCCGTTATCGCACCAAATTCCCCCGCACAGCATACAGCGCTCTATGTAAAAGGGGACTCTGGTGAAAGGAACTTTCGCCCGCGACAGATAGTGACCGTCTTCGGGACACAGCGCTGCTTTGCTGTCGTAGGGAGACGGCGTGAATTCTATGCCGAGAGTCCCTGTCGGCTCCGGCTTATCGGATTTTTTGTACCACTGGCTCTGCTCTTTCTGCCAAGCTTCGTATTCTCTGCCTGGAATCCAGATACCGTAACAGTTGGGGCACCACTGCACCGACATACTGCCGGCTAAGGTGCCGCCTTCTAAGTTGGGATGTTTGCATTTTGGACATTCCACCGCTTTATTTCTCCTTGCCTTCTTAATTCCCTGTAAATTCAATTATTAATTCTGTATCTGGGCCGGCCCTGAAGAATCAGAATTTTTTTGCAGCAGCGCGCCGCAGTAGCCAATTAGCGTGTTCAGCCGCGCCACCGCCGCAGTTTGCCTCGCAAATGCTGTCGCTGGCTGGCGCGACGCTTGCAAAAACGTGACATCTGTCCCCAATAACCGCAGTTGCTTGTGTATTTCCGTCAGATAGGACTGCTCTGGGGGTGTTTCTGAGGGGTCTAACTCACCGCTGTCGGCTCTCATAATTTGGTTTCCGAAAAATTGTTGCACTTTTCTGTATTCGATCGCCAGCGCGGCCCGATCCAGATTATCCTGTGCAGCAGTTCTTTGTAGCTGTTCGAGTGCTTGCTGCAATTCCTGGTAGCACTGGCGGCGGTCTTCGGACAATATCATGATTTTGCAAACAAATTTGTATTTATAATCAAAGTAGATTCTTGCTTAAAGTTTGCTCCTATTCAAGGAAGCTGGGGACTTTGGCAGCAATTCCCCGTTTATTGAGAAAATTTCTCGATCGGCTTTCTCGATGGGCCGATCCGTCTGACTTCTGCTTTGAGCAATCGCGTTGCCTGTTTTGATGTCTGTCCGGGAGCGTGCAAGTGCAACTGCCCAAACATTCTTAGTTTACCGGATCGGCGCTCGGGCGCCGCGACAAGAGTGTCACTATTTTTTCTTCCCTGCGAAGGGGGAAGATTCGGAATTAGATAGGTATAGTTAACAGAAAAATCGACTATTTTTTTCAATTGCAAATTGTGACTGTCAATTAGTTTAGTATATCTAGACACAGAATTTCTGCAATTGAACCCAAAATCGGCTTTTAACCATTTGTATTTCTAAGTTTTAAAGGTGTACCCATGAACGCGAACACTCTAACTCCCTCTCCCTCGATCGATCCTGCTGTAGTTCCCGATTGGCTGCAAGAATGTCTGAATTGCCGATCGCAGCCCGATGCGGGCCCTAACGCGAATTGCTCGGCTGACAACGGCTTAATTTGTCGCGCCTTTGAATTTGCCCGCGACTTGCACGAAGGACAGTACCGCAAATCTGGTGAACCTTACATTTGCCATCCGGTTGCTGTAGCCGGAATACTCCGATATATGGGCGGAAACAGCGTCATGATTGCCGCCGGCTTCCTCCACGACATCGTTGAAGATACAGATATTACTCTCGAAGAAATAGAACAGCGGTTCGGCGCGGAAGTGCGGCAGTTGGTCGAAGGTGTCACCAAACTTTCTAAGTTTAACTTTTCCAGCAAAACAGAGCGCCTTGCTGAAAATTTCCGCCGGATGTTCCTAGCAATGGCTAAAGATATTCGCGTCATTGTCGTCAAACTGGCAGACAGGCTGCACAACATGAGGACTTTGGAGCATTTGTCCGAAGAAAAGCAGCGCAGTATTGCTCTAGAAACCCGAGAGATTTTTGCTCCTCTGGCGAACCGTTTGGGTATCGGGCGCTTTAAGTGGGAATTGGAAGATTTAGCGTTTAAATACCTGGAACCGGAAGCTTACCGCGAAATTCAGGACTTGGTGGCAGTCAAGCGGGCCGATCGAGAAAGTCAACTTGCAGAAGTCACAGATAGTTTGCGAGAAAGACTTGACAAATTAGGCATAAAATGCTACGAAGTCAGCGGCCGTCCAAAACATTTGTACGGGATTTACGGGAAAATGCAGCGCCGGCAAAAAGGGTTCAACCAAGTGTACGATATGGCGGCGGTGCGGATCATAGTAGAAACCAACGATGACTGCTATCGGGCTTTGGCGATCGTCCACGATTCTTTCCGCCCAATTCCCGGCCGCTTCAAAGATTATATCGGTTTACCAAAAGCCAACCGCTATCAATCTTTGCACACCGGAGTAATCGGAACCAGCGGCCGCCCGATCGAAGTGCAAATTCGGACAGTAGCAATGCACCACATTGCCGAATACGGGATTGCGGCGCACTGGAAATACAAAGAAACCGGCGGTTCCAACACCAAAGTTACCGGCGACGACGAAAAATTTACTTGGCTGCGACAACTCCTAGAATGGCAAAGCGACCTCAAAGACGATAGCGAATATTTACAAAGCATTAAAGACAACTTATTCGACGAAGATATCTACGTTTTCACTCCCAACGGAGACGTAATTGCTCTCAATAGCGGCTCAACTCCCGTAGATTTTGCTTACCGCATTCACACAGAAATTGGCAATCGCTGCACCGGCGCCAGAGTCAACGGGCGAATGGTGACACTAGACAAGGTTTTAAAGAACGGCGACATTGTAGAAATCTTGAACCAAAAAAACGGCCATCCGAGTTCCGACTGGCTGAATTTTGTCAAGACAAACGGAGCAAAAAATCGAATTCGGCAGTGGTTGAAGCGATCGCACCGAGATGAAAATCTGGCTCGCGGGCGGGAATTGCTAGAAAAAGAATTAGGTAAAAACGGCTTGGAATCCTTGCTGAAATCCGAACCGATGCAGTCAGTGGCTCAGCGCTGCAACTACCACAGCGTCGAAGATTTAATCGCCGGTTTGGGCTACGGCGAAGTCACCCTAAATCTCGTAGTAAATCGACTGCGAGATTTAGTAAAAGTGAAGCAGAAAATAGAAGCTGCTCCTGCGGTGGGAACTCAGGAATTCCCCGTGCAAATACCTGCGATGATGCCGCCGAAACCGGTACCGAGTTCGTCTCCGAGCAAATCGCCGATCGCAGGTGTAGAGGGCTTGATGTACCATTTATCCGGGTGTTGCTGTCCGATTCCCGGCGAAGCAATCATTGGAGTGGTGACTCGCACGCGCGGCATTTCGATTCACCGCCAAGGTTGTTCCAATGTTGAAGCCGTACCTGGGGATAGATTAGTTCCTGTGAGTTGGAATTCGAGCGATCGCAATGGCAGCCGCCCGAATACTTATGCTGTTAACATTCAAATTGAAGCTCTCGATCGAGTCGGAGTTCTCAACGATGTACTGTCGCATTTAAAGGACAACAAAGTCAACGTCCGCAGCGCTCAAGTCAAAACCTATCCAGGATTGCCGGCATTAATTGACTTGTGCATGGATATCGAAGATAAGGAACAGTTCGAGCGGACTTGTATGCAAATTAAAAAGATGAGTGATATTTTGAATTTGCGGCGGCTGAGTGAAGGAACTTAAGAGGAGTCTAACTGTATTGTAGGGTGCGCGCGGCGCACCTTACCATGCGCTAACAAGAGGTTAAGCCCCATAAAATTTAAAAGGCTAAGGAAAGTTTTACTCAGCTTCGCGAGGTTCAACTACGAGCCTAATTCCATCAAGAATTTGACGAACCCGCTCTGGGGAGAGTGTACCAATTTTCTCGCCTAACTGGGATTTATCGATCGTCAAAATCTGCGAGACGTTAACAACACTCTGTTCTGGTAAATCACCTTCCCCGGCTTCTAACAGGACATTTCCTGGTGAATTAGCCCGTCTGAGATTTGAAGTAAGCACACAAGCAACAACCGTATTAATGCGGGAACGATTGAATAAATTGTTCTGAATGATTACATGGGGGTGGAGATAACCGGGTTCAGAACCTGAAGGCTCATCAAGTTCAATCCAAAAAATATCACCTTGATTGATTACCATTCGCCTTCCACCATCCTCCGATGAGAGCGACTCATCTTGCGAAGCAAAACTTGTTCTTCTTCAGAGAGAGGTGCTTCGCAAGCAGCATTAATTTTTTCTAACAGTTGTTGATTTTCCCGACGGCGGATAAATTCTTCAAGCGCTATTTCGATCAAAAAACTCTGCGAAATTTGCATCTCGCCAGCTAATGTTTCGGCTTGTTCAAATAAAGATGCTGGCAATGAGATAGCAGTTTTGACAGTTGTCATAGCTTTATACCTTCATTTATGTGACTCTAACTAATAGTATAGCCAAGGACAATACGGTTCAGCAAACAAGCAGAACAATGAAACCCTTTATTTCGCGGGAGCGACAGGCTTTGAATCGCCCAACTTTTGCTGCAAAAACTCCTGCGCCACTTGTCCGGCTTCCTGCTGTTGCTTATCAACTTGATAGTTCATTTTGCGCATATCTGACTCAGAGATTTTGCCGCCCAATTCGGCGATTACCGATCGCAATTCCGGGTATTGTTCCAAAACTTGCGATCGCACAACCGGCACTGCTTGATAGGGCGGAAAATAATTTTTATCATCTTTTAGAACCACCAAACCCAAACTTTGAATCAAACCGTCCGTTGTATTTCCAGCAATCACATCTACCTCTTTTTGTTGCAGCGCTTGATAAAGCAATCCTAACAGCAACTCCTTCGGTTCTTCCGCAAATTTAATCCCGTAAGTTTTAGCCAATCCTGGAAATCCATCTTCTCTATCCTTAAATTCTGGGCCGAAAGCAGCACGCAGTTTGGGTGCAGCTTTTCCCAATTGCGAGAGAGTTTGTAAATTGAGTTTTTTCGCATCATCTCCCCGCACGATAATTGCAAAACTGTTATTAAATCCCAGCGGCTCCATCCATTCTGCCTTAAACTGTTTGGGATACTCTTGTTTGAGATAATCTAAAACTTTTTTCGGATCGGAAATCGGCTTTTGTTTGAGCAAGTTGGCGTAAGCAGTACCCGTGTATTCGACATAGAGATCGATTTTACCGGCTGTTAAAGATTGATGGCAAAGCGAGCCGCCGAGATTCAATTCCCGTTCTACCTTAATATCGGTTTTAGCTTCGATATGGCGCGCTAGCATTTCTGCGAGGATGACTTGTTCGGTAAAGTCTTTCGAGCAGATGACAACTTGTTTTTGGGGTTTAGAGGTACATCCTGCTGCTGCAAACAAACAAAGCAGCGAGCAGGAATAGAAAAAAAAATCGTACTTAGATATTTTCATAAGTTAACTTGGTCTTTGGTTAGATAATTATCAGCTTCTAATTTATAGCATTTCTCAATGATTTGTAAAGGCAATATCCGCAATTGCTGCGCAAATTTGCTGACATCTCGCAAGATACTACATCTTCTCTTCTTCTTCCTGACTCTTCCTTAGCGATCTTAGCGTCTTCGCGGTTGAATCATTCTAATTCTTCGATCCCGAAAAGACTAGACTTTTGTTAAACCAGCACTTTACCCCATTTTCCTGGTCCTGCTGTAACATTTATTTATAGACATGGAGGACGAAAGATGGTAATCAGCGTCAGCGATATTATCCAGCAGCAGCGGCAATTTTTTGCAACTGGGAAAACTAAAGATGTGGATTTTCGGATCGAACAACTGAAAAAACTTAAAAGCGCGATCGAACTCAATCAATCACGAATCGTCGATGCTGTCAAGGCTGACTTGAACCGGCCGGAATTCGAGGCTTATTTTGAAATCGCATCCATCGCCGAAGTTAATTATGCCATCAAAAACCTCAAATCCTGGGTAAAGCCGAAAAAAGTGCCGACTTCGATCGACCAATTCCCCGCATCAGCCCGCATTTTTCCCGAACCTTTAGGCGTAGTTTTAATTATCGGGCCTTGGAACTATCCGTTCCAGTTAATGATATCACCGCTAGTAGGGGCGATCGCCGCCGGCAACTGCGCCATTCTCAAACCCTCGGAAATCGCCTCCCATACCTCAACAGTCGTCGCCGACATGATATCGAAAACCTTCGATCCCGCCTATGTAACAGCCGTCGAGGGAGGAGTAGAAATCAGCCAGCAATTGCTAGCCGAAAAATTCGACCACATCTTCTTTACAGGCGGCACAAAAATCGGCAGAATTGTAATGGAAGCGGCCGCCAAACATTTAACACCCGTAACCTTAGAATTAGGCGGCAAAAGTCCTTGCATTGTCGATTCAGACATTCAGATCGAACACACGGCAAAACGGATTGCTTGGGGCAAATTCATCAATGCCGGACAAACCTGCATTGCTCCAGATTACCTGTTAGTAGACAAGAAAGTCAAGCCGCAATTAATGGAAGCAATTAAAACATCAATTCAAGGATTTTACGGCGACGATCCGCAAGCAAGTCCCGACTATTGCCGAATCATCAATCAAAGACAATGGGAACGTTTGAGTGCGTTTGTCAAAGATGGAGAAATTCTGGTTGGTGGGGAAACCAACGCGGAAAATAGATATATCGCACCGACGGTTTTAGATAAAGTTTCCTGGGATTCGCCGGTGATGCAGGATGAGATTTTCGGGCCGATTTTGCCTGTGTTGGAGTATGAGGATTTCTCTGAGGCGATCGCCCAAATCAACGCGCGTCCCAAACCCTTAGCTTTGTATTTGTTCTCGAAGGATAAGGAGAAACAAGAGCGAGTTTTGCGGGAAACTTCTTCTGGGGGAGTTTGCATCAACGACACGGTGATGCAAGTGGGAGTGACAACTTTACCATTTGGCGGAGTTGGCGAAAGCGGCATCGGAAGCTATCACGGAAAAGCGAGTTTTGATACTTTTTCGCATTACAAAAGCGTCCTGCAAAAGTCATTCTGGCTGGAGTTGCAATGGCGGTACGCTCCCTATAAGGGTAAGCTGGATTTGATTAAAAAGGCGATCGGTTAAAATGATATAAACGGAGGACACGGCAGTGCCGTGTCCCTACAATTAATCGCGGTAGGGAAACGGCACGTGCAGTCTTCTCTATATCGTTCCGGTACAGCCGGAATTGATATTACACCTAAACATAACGAATCAAAATGAACGATAATTTACCCGAAATTTTAGCACAACTAAGCCACTACTTTCACGAAGTGTACGGCGAAAGGCTGGTGCATTTAATTCTCTACGGTTCCCAAGCTAGAGGAGATGCCAAACCAGATTCTGATATTGACATTTTAGTTGTTTTAAACGGGCAGGTTCAGGCTGGCAAAGAAATCGATCGCACCAGTAAATTTATTGCTGCTTTGTGCTTAGATAGGACTGTAGTAATTTCCCGTGCTTTTGCCTCCGCAGCACGTTTTCAGCAAGAAAAAAATCCTTTTTTTTTAAATGTTCGTAAAGAAGGAGTGCTGATTTGAGATCCGAACAAATTGCTTTGTTAAAAAAAGCTGGTGAAAGCCTGCGCGCCGCTGAGTTATTAGCAACTAATGAACTTCTTGATTTTGCAGCATCCCGCGCTTATTACACTATGTTTTATGTTGCCGAAGCTTTCTTGTTGAATGAAGGTTTAACTTTTTCCAGTCATGCTACTGTGATTTCGGCATTTGGTCGAGATTTTGCTCGCACAGGGCTGGTTCCGGTGGAATTTCACCGCTACTTAATTGATGCTCAAGATTTGCGAAATCGGGGTGACTATGATATTGATTCGGCAATTACAGAAGATGAGGCTAATCAATTAATTGCCCAGGCCGAACAATTTTTAGAATTAGCACAACGTCTGCTGGGAGATTTGCCAGATTCTTGATAATGATTTCACGCGATAATCCTTGTGCAGACTCCGCGCGAGACTCAGAAACCGGGTTTCTGCGGAAAATCTCGTGAGGAGGCGTAAATTCTCATAGAAACCCGGTTTCTTGGACTAAGCGCGTGAGGCCTGGTGAAACCGGGTTTCTCCTTTTCTAATCAATGCTGTGCCATTCTTTCTCGATTTTCTCCACATCCTTGCCCGCTCCCAATTGTTGAAATATTTGATGTGCTGTATCGTAATGTTGTTGAGCAAGTTCTGTGTTGCCGCGCTTGCGGTGGAGTCGTGCTAAATCGTAGTTAGCCTCAGCAATATTCCAAGCCATCTCCAGTGTTTGCATTTGTCCTAAAGCTTCTATTAAAAGTTGTTCTGCTGTGTCGAGATTGCCTTTACCGAGTTCATTTTCTCCCAAACAGCCGATCAACTTTGCTATCCCTTCGCGAGCGCCCAATTCTGTCATCATTTCCAAAGCTTGTCGGTAGAGTTTCTCAGCTTCATCCCAATTGCCGCGATTGCGCTCGATATCTCCCAATACTCCGCAAGAATATGCTATGCCCGAGCGATCGCCCAATTCTGTACTCAATCCCAAAGATTGCCGATAGAGTTTCTCAGCTTCATCCCAATTGCCGCGATTGCACTCGATATCTCCCAAGGATGCCCAAGAAGATGCCATCCCCACGCGATCGCCCAATTCTGTTTCAACTTCCAAACATTGGCGATAGAGTCTCTCAGCTTTATCCCAATTGCCACGTTTTCGCTCAATATATCCCAAGGATGCCCAAGAAGATGCGATCCCCGCGCGATCGCCCAATTCTGTTTCAATTGCCAAACATTGCCGGAAGAGTCTCTCAGCTTCATCCCAATTGCCGCGATTGCACTCGATATTTCCCAACACTCCCCAAGAAGATGCCATCCCCGCGCGATCGCCCAATTCTGTTTCAACTTCCAAACATTGCCGATAAAGTCGCTCAGCTTCATCCCAATTGCCACGATTTCGCTCGATAGATCCCAACGATGCCCAACAAGATGCCATCCCCGCGCGATCGCCCAATTCTGTCCTCAATGCCAAAGATTGCCGGAAAAGTCGCTCAGCTTCATCCCAATTGCCGCGATTTCGCTCGATAGATCCCAACATCCCTAATGCAGTAGCAACATCGCTCTTCTTATCTTCTTTTCGTGCGATCTCTAAAGCCTGCTGAAAACACCTTTCTGCTTCATTCCAATTACTTACATCTCGATGAAGACTACCCATCATTAATAAAGCACTTCCTTGATTGTTATCTTCAACAATCGATGCTTGCTGCATCATGGCATTTTCTATAGCAGTTCCTTGTCCCAAGCGCAAAGCATAATTCAAAAATACATTTCCCAATTTCGCTTGTTCTTTTTCATCACCTATATTTAATGCAAACATTATCGGTTCAGTCAATACTTGTGCTAAATCGCTCATCTCTTGAAAATTTTCAAATTTTAGGCTAGAAAAATCGAAGAAATCCACCCTTTTGAGCAACCTTGGCAATGATTGGTATTCCTTTCGCAGAAACTCTGCTGTCAACCGATGTATTGAATAGATATCTTCACATTTATTTTCGTCGTATACACTTACCACCAAAGAGCCATCAACTAATTGTTTCACAATCTTTTCTGTCTGACTTATTTCTTCCTCACTAAATTCAACTGGCTTGTTTGACTGCATTGCTATCATTAAGCGCTGTTCTTCTTCCCAATCATCCGTATACAGCCGCAAAAAAGTTAAACCCTTCACATCGATCGGCACTCGCAACACGCACATCCGAGAGACTAAATCTCTTGCTGCTGCACTTTGCCTCGCCATTTGTTCTCGCAACATCGGTTCCACCTTCTTCGTTACCAATTCAGGATGCTTCCGCAAATATCCCGGTTTTCCCTTGCCAATAGACACCAATTGAGTTAATAAAAAAAGATGACCTTCAACCCGCCGAGATATCCACTGCAAATCAGCTAATTTATCAGTCAACTGTCGCTGCAAAATCTCCACACTCGCCTTCTCATCCACACCTTGCAACACTTCAATATGCACCAATTCCGCATCCGGCGCTAACCCCGGATAGCGGGTATCTGCCAAATCCCCAGGCACTTCCCGGCTGGTTAAAATTGTTTGCGATTGGTGCTGCTGATAAACCAAAGCATTCAGCAACTTACCCAAATCGGGTGAAATTGTGCGATGTATTTGCGGCGAATCCAAACAGTCTGGATTTTCCGCCTCAACAGCCGGATGCAAAATAGATTCCAGGTTATCGAGTACCAAAAGACAGCGAGTTTGTTGCAAAACAACCATAATTTTGGCAATCTTTTCCTCTGGCTTTTTCAACTCCGCCGCGCCCTGAATCCCCAAACTTTCACTTAACAGAAACCCAGCCACATCATCAAAACTGGTTCCTTTCTGTGCCTTGAAATACATCACGCACTCATAACCGCCAGCCAGCAAACTTTTCCCAGCTTGAGAAATAGAATGCTGCCAATTCATCCCCAATCCTTCTACAAGTTTGATTGCCAAACTCGTTTTGCCCATACCGCCTTGCCCGATAATCGCCAATACTTTCGGCGGCAAAGTTCCATCCGGTAGAACTTGGACTAATTTAGCAGTTAAATTTGCCACCAATTCATCCCGCCCTTTCCACACAGGCACCGAGTCAGGCATCTGAGAAACAGCCACCCTAATTACTTTGTCGGGAGGGCAATCTGCGGGCGCATCATTCTTCTCGGTTTTGCCCTCACTATTTTGCCTGCTGTTAATCTGAATGCTGATACCGGGTGCACCGCCCCACACTTTTGCCAACTCTTCTACATTCTCTGTTTTATCTTTACTCCACAGCTTCAGAGTAAAATTCCAATTGGGATTACCCTGCTTTTCATCGTTATCGTGGTGATGCTTCAAAATTTGCAACCAATCTCTGAGATACTTATTAAGTACCTCACCAATGTACTTTTTAACTTGCGTGTCAGAGGTGTTGTAATTTGGTTTAAAGCTGTTTTTCTCTTTCAGCAAGTGGCGCAGGGCTTCCAGCGTCGCCGAGACACTCAACTCTTTATTGTCATTTTTCCAAGTAACTTGCAGATTAGAAATCCGATTTGTATCATTCAACGCATAATCTAGCAGCGCCTCCACCAAATCCTTGACTCGCTGCCAAGACTTCTGGCCTTTTCCGTGCTTGGTCATAGCTTTTCAAAATAAGTTGCTAAAAAAGTTTCGGGAAAGTTTCGGGATTCCCGATACCGAATGACCGTCCCGAATATCCCGAATCCCCATTGTAGCACAGTTGCAGCCCTTGTTTGCAATCGGGTATCCCGAAATTCCATACTCAATTTAGTTGAGTTTGGGAATGATTTATGAGATTGTCGAAACAGCATGGATGGATGATTGGAGAAGCGATTGTCGGTACTGTAGTCGGTGCTCTCAACTCTTCGGCGGGGCTAGTGCTGACTTTCGGGTTAGTGGGTTTCCACCTCTATTTTGACAAACATCCAGAGGAAGACTCCCGCTGCCCTCTGGAACGAGTTTTCAAAAGCGAGGAAGTTTTGAAACTCTCTTCTTGTAAGGATTGTCCTTTCAAGAAAGGGGCGGTTGATGTACAAAAAGTTGAAGAAGAGGGTGAGTAGATGAATCGGCGGTTGAAACCGCGTCTACACACACAAAGTCCGCCTCCGCGGACTAATAGAAAATACTCTTGTCCTCCCCTTATTACCCTTGGATTGAGTTAAAATAATATCAATTATTATCGCCACTGCTTATGTTTCCATTTAAATATCCCGTCCCTCAAACAGAGCCGCCCCGATCGCCCCGAGAAACGCTCCCCACAATGTACGATCTACCTAGCGAAAATGCGGAGGAACCTGGTTTGCCCGATGAATTTCACGGCTTGCAACCGCAGTTGCTGAGCTATACCTTTCGCCCTTCCAACTATTCGGCTTCCCAAATATTTAGCGGGAGTGACATGAATCTTTACTATGACGTGCGTCACCCGCTGTGGTACAAACGCCCGGATTGGTTTGGAGTTGTGGGAGTTTCCCGACTTTACGATCAAGTCGATATGCGGCTGAGTTATGTGGTTTGGCAAGAAGGTATCAATCCTTTTGTAGTTGTAGAGTTGCTTTCGCCGGGAACTGAAAAAGAAGATTTGAGAGAAAACGATCGGGAACAACTGCCATCAGCCTCTGATAATTTAGCAGGTAACGGTCATATAAATCCCGAACCAACAGAGGAAAAGCCTGCGCGAAAATGGGATGTTTACGAGCAGATTTTGCGCGTTCCTTATTATGTGGTTTTCAGCCGCTATACCGATCGCATGAGAGCTTTTAAATTGGAGGGAGCGCATTATCAAGAACTAGAGTTGCCAGACTCGCGGGTGTGGATGGCTGAGATCGATTTAGGCTTGGGTTTGTGGCAAGGCGAGTATCTGGGAGTCGATCGACTGTGGTTGCGCTGGTACGATAGTGAAGGCAATTGGATTCCCATTCCCGAGGAACGTGCCGAACAGGAACAGCAGCGCGCAGACCAAGAACAAGAACGCGCAGACCAAGAACAAGAACGCGCTGAACTTGCCGAAGCTAGGTTAGAGTCCTTGATACAAAGACTGCGGGAATCTGGCATCGATCCCGATCGATTCTTGAACAGTTAATGCTGAATTTTTTTTTAAGACTTACGCACTACGAACCAATAAACCGGGTTTTTTTAACCGATATTGAGGGTTTAAAGCCCGTGTATTTTCGTGAAAAACCCGGTTTATGGCGACTTGTGGGTAAGTCTTATTTATACCATTTCTCTAAAGTCATGCAACACTCTTTGACCCCCCCTAACC
>JAUBOG010000738.1:0-2231 GCA_036700105.1 Microcoleus occultus BM001215583 | reverse complement strand
TGTGGGATGGGCTTCTAGCCCGTCCCAAAATTTGATTAAAAGGACTTTTGCAAGATGTCTATTTTACTAACTCTTGCCGGTTCCATTCCTCTGCCGGAGGTGTGAGTCTGCCCCGACAGCGATCGAGATTAGGCCGATCGGCCCCCTAGGCGCGATCGTTCCTCAAAAACAGCACGGCCGCTAGGTCTTTAAGGCTATGCCTTCGGGTAGGATTAGTAGGACGAGAGGAAGTGGATAAAATGAGCGCCAGCAGCAATTCAACAGAAATCAAGTTCGGAACCGATGGGTGGCGGGGACTGATTGCCCGTGACTTTACTTTTGCCAACGTGCGAAAAGTAACCAGGGCGATCGCCAGTTACCTAGAAACCGCTTACACCAAAGACCGCCCAGTTCTAGTCTCCTACGATACCCGCTTTCTGGCAGACGAGTTCGCCCGCACCTCGGCCGAGGTACTCGCAGATTTGGGATGGACTGTCATGGTAGTCGATCGAGATTGCCCGACACCAGTCATCGCCTACAGCGCCAAGCATTTAAACTCCGCCGGCGCCCTGATGTTCACGGCTTCGCACAATCCCGCACCTTACTGCGGCATCAAATACATCCCCGACTACGCGGGCCCGGCAACCCCGGAAATTACTGATACAATCGTGGCCAACATTCCTGGCGCTTCCGATGCGCCAGCAATCGGCAGCCACAACGATAAAATTTCCAGTTTTGACCCGAAACCCGAATATCTCAAGTTTCTCTATACTTTGATCGATGTCGAGCGGATTCGATCGGCTAAATTGAAGGTCAAGTACGACGCCCTCTATTCGACTTCCCGCGGCTATCTCGACGAAGTTTTGGAACACTGCGGCTGCGATTTGGAAAGTTTTCACACCTACCGCGACGTGCTGTTTGGCGGCGGAATGCCAGAACCCAAGGGCGAACAGTTGGTTGAGTTAGTCGAAGCTGTAAAGAAAGATGCGGCGGATTTGGGTTTGGCTACCGATGGCGACAGCGATCGCTTTGGGATTGTTGACGAGTTGGGCAATGTCTTGACTCCGAATACAGTTTTGCTGCTGCTGGCGCGTCACTTGGTGAAGAATAAAGGCTTGACTGGGGCGATCGTCCGTACCGTCGCCACTACCCACTTGCTGGACAATATGGCCGCCAAATACGGCTTGAAAATCTACGAAACCGCAGTCGGCTTTAAATACATCGGCGAAAAAATGCGGGAAACAGCCGTACTCATCGGCGGCGAAGAATCCGGCGGCTTGAGCGTTTTGGGTCACATTCCCGAAAAAGACGGAATTTTGGCTGATATGCTGGTCGCAGAGGCGATCGCCTATGAAGGCAAACCGCTTTCTGTGCTCGTCGAAGAAGCCATCCGCGAAGCCGACGGCCCCCTGTACAACCAGCGTCTTGATTTGCACCTCGAAGACGCCCACAAAGCCGCCGTTTTAGCATCTTTTACCAACCATCCCCCTTCGGAAGTAGCGGGTATCGGCGTCAAGGAAATCGGCCGCAAAGACGGAATTAAACTCTATCTTGAAGATGGCGGCTGGATACTTTTGAGACCTTCGGGGACTGAACCATTGATGCGCGTTTACATGGAAACAAATTCTGTGGAAAAAGAAGCCAAAATCGCCGCACACATGAAACAGGTCATTTCTCAGTTGGAACCTGTTTAAATTTCTACTTCAAATCCGGGGTTTTTCCCCTAGGGCTTGAGATTGTAGGGTGCGCGCCCGCACCTTATATCGTTTCCGGCAGCATCGGAATTATTAGCCAAAATTAGGAGGCGGCAGTGCCGTTTCTTGCACAATGTTATTTTCGGTAGGGAAATGGCATTGCCGTGTCGAAAGCTTGTCATTCCGATGCAGCCGGATTTGATCTTACTTATTTTTGACACAGCAGTTCGACCTGTGAAAGCTTGGGAATTGCAATCATTTTCTTTTTTTAAACTGATAAAAAAAATCATTTTTTTTTCGCATCTGCTTGACTTTTTTCCTCAGTCTGTTGTAGTATTGTTAAATAATTGGATATTTGCATAAATAATATTTTTAGAGAGATTTTTATTATAAAATAATATTAGCTTATTTGTTGATTTGTCAACTATTTGTCAGGAACTCAGGTCTAAAGACACGCTCGCTTGTAAGAGATTACAAGCTATTCTGACCAGACCCCTTTCACAAGGAGACGTTATTCAGGTCACGATACCGGAGAATGCGACGCTAGTTTTGGGCTCT
>JAUBOG010000737.1:0-2242 GCA_036700105.1 Microcoleus occultus BM001215583 | reverse complement strand
ATCTAGACTCGACTAAAAGCGATATTTCTCAAGGGTTTTAGTCTTAAGTTGACACTAATGGGCAGTGCCGTTTCCCTACAATTAATCCGGGTAGGGACACGGCAATGCCGTGTCCTCTTATTGCCACATTTTACTTCGACAATTCGACATTAAGCTCGTTCACGACGCGCCGTTTCAGCGGCAGAGATTTTGCTCTAGGTAGCAAGTCAAATACTTTGCGAAAGGCATCATCTACCTCTTCAAAAGGAACTTGTCCTTTAGTATTGTAAACTACTTTTCCCGATTGGTCGAGGATGAGCGTTTGAGGTACAAAACCTTCGTAATAATGGCTGGGTTCCGTGAGTTCCGGTGAGGGTTGCGGAGGCAGAGAATCGACGGATATCGGCATAAAATCGGCTTCGCGCCCGTAAAATTCCTGGAGTTGAGAAACGACGATCGCGTATTGCTTCGAGTCGCTGCTGTCGTCTGTGTAAAACACTAACAATACGGGTTTTTTTCGCTTGAAAGAATCTGTGAGTTTGACTTTAGGAGGAACTAGGGAACCGTTGCCGGCGTAGAGGGCAAAAATTGTTCCGTCGAAGCGATCGTCCGTGAGAGTTGCATAAGCTGGCGGTGTGCCGGTTAGCAGCATGAAGCTAAGCGCGATCGCCACTGTTAAAAGACTAGCAGACAAGATTCGGCGCAGCAAGCCTTTGCCCGAAGCAGCAGTAACAATTGAATTTTTGTTCTCAGGAAATATCATAGGTGGTTGGCAGTTGCTGTAAGGTCGCGAAAAAGCGTGCAAAAACTTTCTTGATTTTATCAGCAAAATGTATGTAAATATTGTTGAGTAGGTTAAAGTAGTTTCGGTTTGACTGTGATAAATTGCTGATATTGGCGATCGACAGTAAGCGCGACGGGTAGGACGCGACACCGTGTCTCTGCGGATATCCCATAGAATCCACCGGATTTGATATCAACCGATCGCTAGTGACTGAATAACTAAAAACTGATAACTGGGAACTGACAATAAATGATTGCTTTGCTTGACGCGCTTATCGCCCAAACGCCCGCTGCTGATGTTTCCGGGCCCGCTCAAATCAATCTGGTGCAGGCGATTGTTTTAGGAATCGTACAGGGATTAACAGAGTTTTTGCCCATCAGCAGCAGCGCTCATTTGAAGGTAGTGCCGATCGCCCTATGGGGCCGCGATCCGGGCGTTGCTTATACTGCTGTAATTCAATTGGGCAGTATTGTGGCAGTGCTGTGGTACTTCTGGAAAGACTTGACAACTATAACTATTGGTGCATTTAAAGCTATTACCCGCTCTGACTACGATTCCCAAGAGTTTCGGATCGGATTGGGAATTGTTTTGGGAACAGTACCCATAGTCTTTTTTGGGCTGCTAATCAAGATATTGATTCCAGATTTTGACAAATCGCCGCTGAGAAGTTTGGCCAGCATCGCCATTGCTTCGATCGTGATGTCGCTGCTGTTAGCAGTAGCAGAAAAAACTGGCAAGCGCAAACGCGATTATGAAAATTTAGATGTTAAAGATGGCATAATCATGGGATTAGCTGAAGCAATGGCATTAATTCCCGGTGTTTCGCGATCGGGTTCCACCCTAACAGCAGGATTGTTTCTGGGATTGGAAAGAGCCGCCGCCGCGCGGTTTTCTTTTTTATTGGGAATTCCGGCAATTACTCTGGCTGGGTTAGTAGAATTGAAGGGTGCTTGGGGTGCAGCATTGGGGATAGATGGAATTGTAGCTTTGATAGTGGGAACTATTTCGGCATTTGCATTTTCTTATTTGTCGATCGCCTGGCTGATGAGGTTCCTGCAAACTCAAAACACGTGGGTGTTTGTGTGGTATCGGCTGGCTTTTGGCGTGGCGATTTTGACCGCCATCGCAGGTGGAGCAGTCAAAAATCAGTAAGTGGTTTTAATGATGAAAACAGGCTTTTCTGCCTGTTCCAAAAAGAGTAAATTTTATTGTGGGACGGGCATCTTGCCCGTCCCTAAAAAGCTGATTAAGAGCTAACAAACTGTTAGTTTTTAACTTTAATCGAACATCGCCCTGAAGGATCTACAGCAGATTCCACATTTATGAAATACACCTGCCTATCCTGAGCTTCCCCGTAGGGACACTCCAAGAGCCTATTAGTGTCAACTTAAGCCTAAAGCCTTGATAAATATCGTTTTTACCTGAGTCTAGATCCCCCTAAATCCCCCTTAAGAAGGGGGACTTTGATCCATTTCCGGT
>JAUBOG010000736.1:0-2244 GCA_036700105.1 Microcoleus occultus BM001215583 | reverse complement strand
CGGCTGGGGCGTTTATTACTGGAGCAATCAAAGGCTGGGAGGAAGTGAAGAATAATTAGCGATATAGAACATCATTCAAACAACAACACAGTAAACTGAGAGCAACCCCATTAACCCCAGTTAACCTATGCCACGCTGGTTCAATACCGCAGGCCCCTGTCGCGCCGACATCCACTATCTGCTTCCTGCTACCCGTCGCCTCCCCAACCTAGAGCGACTAATTGCTCAGCAGAACTATTTCGTCATCCATGCACCGCGACAAGTGGGTAAAACCACGGCGATGCTAGCTTTAGCAAAAGAACTCACCGACAGCGGAAAATACACCGCTGTCATGGTTTCGGCGGAAGTAGGCGCACCTTTCAGTCAAGATATCGGCGGTGCAGAAGATGCCATTCTGGGCGCTTGGCGAGATAACATTGCTTTTCGTCTCCCACCCGAATTGCAACCGCCAGACTGGATAAGCATACAGTCGGGACAGAAAATTCGGGCAGCTTTACAAACTTGGGCGGAGTCTTCCCCTCGCCCTCTGGTAATTTTTATTGATGAAATTGACGCATTGCAAGACCTTGCTTTGATTTCTATTTTGCGTCAACTGCGCGATGCTTATCCCAATCGCCCGAAAGCTTTTCCTCAATCAGTTGGTTTAATTGGTTTGCGGGATGTGCGGGATTACAAAGTCGCTGCGGGTGGGAGTGACAGACTCAATACTTCTAGTCCGTTTAATATTAAAGTGCGATCGCTCACTTTACGCAATTTTAATGCCGAAGAAGTCGCCGAACTCTACGCGCAACATACCGAAGATACCGGACAATTTTTTACACCGGAAGCAACAGCTTTAGCCTTTGAACTAACTCAAGGACAACCTTGGTTGGTGAATGCACTAGCTAAAGAAATCGTAGAAGAGTTAGTTACTGATGAATCTATAGATATTACTACCGAACATATTTTAACAGCTAAAGAAATTATAATCAAACGCCAAGATACACACTTGGATAGTTTGGCAGAAAGACTTAGAGAAAATCGAGTCAAAGCGATTATCGAACCGATTTTGGCGGGACAAGAACTGCCAGAGTCTTCTAATGACGATCGGCAATACCTCGTAGATTTGGGCTTGCTAAAACGCGATCCGGCTGGGGGTTTAGTCATCGCCAATCCGATTTATCGAGAAGTTTTGCCGCGAGTTTTGGTGCAAGGCCCGCAAGATAGTTTACCGATTATCAGTCCGAGTTGGTTGAACTCTCGCGGAGAACTGATGACTGATGCGTTACTCGAAGCTTTTATGGCATTTTGGTTGCAGCATGGCGAACCGTTACTCAAAAGTGCTTCTTATCCTGAAATTGCTCCTCATTTGGTGTTGATGGCGTTTCTGCATCGGGTGATTAATGGTGGGGGAACTTTGGAACGGGAATATGCGATCGGGCGCGATCGCATGGATCTATGTTTGCGCTACGGTAAGGTAACATTGGGCATTGAACTGAAGGTTTGGCGGACGAAAAAAGCTGACCCTCTGAGTAAAGGTTTGGAACAGTTAGATGGATATCTGGCGAGATTGGGACAAGATTCCGGGTGGTTGGTGATATTCGATCGCCGCGAGAATGCACTGGAATTGGAAGAACGGTTGACAACTGAGATTCATACTACTCCAATTGGGCGATCGGTTACAGTTATTCGAGCTTAAAGTTCTGTTGAAGCCATTCAATATTAACTATCTTGAATTGTGGGAGACATTGCCATATTTTGTGCTTGTTGCTGCATGAATTCAATGTCCGATCGCGCCCAAGTACGCGGCCCGCTGCACTGATGGGCAACTAACAGCCCCCAAAGTCCTTTTTTCGTTAAAATTGGCACGACTAAATTGGCGCGAACCTTCAGGCTGCGCAGAAACTCTCGGTGACATTCGTGAATTGGTTCTAGTTCAATATCTGCGATTGCTCTGACTCTACCGCCTTCGTACAAAGCAGCGTATTCGTCGTTAAAACACTCGTCTGGGCCAGTGGAACCTAAGATTGAGAGTTCGATCGCACTTAGCATCTCACAAGTCACTCGACCTTGCCACTGCCTGTAAAAATAATACAGTACCGCGCGATCGCTCTGCAACACTTCTCGAATCTCATAGAGGGATTTTTCGACTAATACGTCGCGCTTGAGAGTATCTGTCAAGCGGTTAACAATTTGTTGCAGGCGATCGGCAGACATGGTATTAACTCCTTAAGTTCGTAGTTTTGACTGATATCTGTCTAAAGT
>JAUBOG010000735.1:0-2245 GCA_036700105.1 Microcoleus occultus BM001215583 | reverse complement strand
CCTCGATCGTTCACCTCCCAACCTTGCGCCGGAACAACTTCCTCTTGTCGGAGGCCTTCTTCCCCCGAAGCTGTTCTTACCTCGAAGTCAATCCCTTCTTCCTTCTTCGCTTTATCCGTTACATCCCGTACATCGCGCGCTGCATTTCTTTCGGCCTCTTCCACCCACGGAAACGGCGTTTCTGCGATGCCCAGAGAGTCATTGGGACTAGCTGGCAATCCCCCCCGGCCAGTAACGGTAAACTCGTTCTCGGCCCCTCGGATGCAGGGATTTGCCGCAATTAACGCAGCCGGATCGATCGCATTTTGCGGCAGTTCCACTAAACCTTGAGCGGGGTTCACCCCGGAAGTGCTGAACGTTACCGCCCCTTGCAAAGCCGGGCCCGCGCTTTGGGAAATCGCCGCAATATCGCTGGTGGGAAGCAAAGAAGTCGGGCTGATCTGCAACTGTGCAAATTCAGCGTCTGTTAATCCCAAACTGCCTCGAACTTGTTCCCGGCTAACGGCTGTAAATCCGAAAACATTGGGGACATTGATGTTAACACGGCCGCCAGCAGCCGATCGAGCATTGGCAGTAATATCGCTGTTTTCTTGGCGTTGGCTAACTAGAATCTGGCTGTTGAGATTGATGTTACCGCCGTCGGAAATACCTGCATCGGTAGTAATGCGACTACCGCGCCGCAACTGAATGCTTTGTGCTTGCAGGTTAATATTTGCTCCCGTACCGGATACAGTTGTGCCGTCAATGCGGCTTTTGGTGTCGAGGGAGATTGCATCTGCGACAACATTGATATTGCCAGCCCGTCCGGTTCCCCTAGCCTGCACCGTGACTGTAGCGCCATCCCGAACGATCAATTGACGGGTATTAAGATTGAGCTCGCCAGCATTCGCCGTCGGGTTGGGATTGTTAATCGGGAACCGGCTGCCGACAGAAGCATCAATTGAACTGGCAGATAAACCGCTGCCACTGACTTCAATGCGATCGGCATTAATAGTAACATCACCTCCATTTCCAGCACCAAAAGACCTAGTAGAAACTAACCCCCCATCCCGCACCGCCAACCTCGGCGTATCGACGCGGATATTCCCGCCCCGACTCGAACTCAAAGTTGCAGAACTCAGCGCACTATCAGTGCGATTCCCGCTAGTCAAAACAGGAGAAATTCCTGTAATTTCCACTGACTCGCTGGCCCTAACTGTTAAGTTTCCCGCAGGCCCGCCGTTCCTAGAAAACAGAAAGCCCACTAATATACCTGTTCCTAATGTAAAAGCAGAACCGTCAGCAAGACTCAAGCGCTTGGTATCAACCGTAATATCCCCCGCTCTGCCCGTAGTACCGATACTGAGAGTGCTGATGCCAGTTGATATAGCAGTTTTGCTACTGGAGTTGGACAGTTCTACCGATTCAGCAGCTTTTACGGTGATATTTCCCGACGGCCCGCTACTGTAACTCGTGCTGCCGAATAGAGAACCATCGCGCATAATTAACCGCCCAACATCAAGGTTGATGCTTCCCCCAGCACCGCTACTATCTTTAGCTGTCGCGTTGTTGATTCCAGAACCGACTATTTCAAAAGTGTTGGCGCGGATGTTCAGATTGCCACCATTTCCAGAACCAAAGGTAATGCCGCTACCGACTACCCCATCGCGCATTAGCAGGCGTCCGGCATCGATGTTGACGCTGCCCCCATTTCCAGCGCCAGCAGTACCGTTAAAAAACGTAAAACTAGGGTCAAAGGGGGCAACTGTTCCCGATAGCAAATATTTAGTTACCACCAGTTGGTAGCCGTCTATTCCCAGCCCGCTCATCTCTACCGAGTCAGTACCGCGGAGATTGATATTTCCGCCCGCACCGCCTCCTAGGGTGAAGGTAGAAAGCTGCGAACCGCCCTCGATTCGCAAGTTGCGGGCGCTGATATCGATGCCTCTACCGTCAGTATTTCCCAGGGTCAGCGCGTAAATTCGCGAACCGCTGACGGCCACACTGTCACCTTTAATTTCTACTTTACCGCCGCCTGTGCCGCTGGTATCGATCGACGATCCGCCGGATATTTTTATATTTCCGAAATTGGAAATACTGTCATAGTTGAAAGTTAAACCCTGGGGAGTTGGTGCGAAATTAACAGTACCGGAATTTGCCACGCTCGCGAGGGCAATTTGTCCGCCGCTGGCGGTTAAATTGCCGCCTGGAATTTGAATTTCGCCGCCAATCAGTGCTAAAGTTTGACCCGGGTCTACTGCTAAAC
>JAUBOG010000076.1:0-18423 GCA_036700105.1 Microcoleus occultus BM001215583 | reverse complement strand
GAGGATTGGAGCAATGAATCATTTTGTTTGATTTCCCCCATTTAGGGGGAGGCTTCAGACCCAATTTAGGGGCGTGAGGGGATGAGAGAGGGAGAGAGAGGAAAAAATCTGCACTCTCGTTTATGGCAAATCGAGAATTGTCCTTGAGAAAGAAGCCGTTGAGTCTCTGTCAAAGGTAGAATTAGCGCGTAGAAGTTTATTTGACACAGCGGAGGTACCGACAAGATGCTTGCATACATTCTGGCGTTGGCGGTCGGTCTAGGCAGCTTCAGTATTTACATGGCGGCCTTCTTTTTTCCAGAAGTTCACCGCAAAAGTGATTTTACTTGGAGCGGGGTAGGGCTTTTTTATGCGTTAATTTTATGGGCTTGTGCGGGGCGAATTACCGGTGCTCTCCTGCTGGGTCAAATGGCGGGCGTGGCTATGTTGGGCTTTTTTGCTTGGGAAACCCTGACTTTGCGGAGACAGGTGACGCCAATTGCTCAGCAAACGCCGGTTCCCGGGCCTGCTGCTTTGGCGGCCGCGGGCGTGCCGTTTGCGGGCTTGTTTGGCAAGAAAAAAGAGCCCGCAGCCGCCAAAAAACCTAAGTTTGTCCGATCGCCCAAACCGAAAGCCGATGCTGTTCCAGCACCCGCTGTGAATGAAGGCGAGGTGAAAGTCGAGCAACAGCCGCCGATTCCCTCATCAATACCTCAAACTCTTGCCGAAAGTTCGCTCGCCCCTGACTCGACAAATCCCGACAGCAGCGCACCTGCAATTTCAGAAATACCAGTCTTTTCCGTCGAAACTCCTGCTGCTGAGACTAAACCCGCCCCAGCAGAGTCAGCCAGCAGCTTCACTCCTTTACCTCTAGAATTGTCAGAAATTGCCGCCCCAGCAACTGCCGAGCCAGCAGAGGCTCAGCCAGAGGTGAAACAGCAGCCAGAAGACGATGATTTTGACCAGATGTGGAGGGCGATGGCTAAAGATTCTCAGTCTGCTGCGAGTTCGATCGCCCCAGCGGCACCGACAGCAGCCCCAGAAGCCAACTCAACTCCTGCCAAAACAGCTAAAAAATCCGCAGGTTTCGGCAGTCTCTTCGGCAATCTCAAAAATAGTCTCGGCGGTATGTTGGGACTGGCTGCGGCTAAAAACAAGTCGGATGCAGTTCCCCAGACACCAACACCGAAAGCGGCAACAGAGCCGATCGCCCCTGAATCTAAAATAACCGCAATTCCTGCACCGGAGATCGATCGAATTCTGGAATCAGAATTAGCCGAAGCCGCCGCCGAAGCGACAGCCGAAACCAGCACCGCTGCTGCTGAAACCAATCAAGGAATGCCGTTTCCCACCGATGTTGAAGCAATGGCCGAGTTGATGGCGGCAGAAACCGCGAGTTCTGGCAAAATAGAGGACTCCCTTGAAACCGAGACACCGCCCGCTGCGCCAGGTGAACCGGAAGCAGCAGCAGGCGTACCGGAATCGCCCCCTGCTGTATCCCTAGAAATGACTGTAGTGGAAGTGGCAGAGCCTGTAGAGATACAAGTACCGGGAGAACCTGGGTTGAGCGTGCAGGTGGAAACGGTTTCAGTATCAGTGATCTCGATCGAATCCACAGCAGATCCAAAACCATCTTCTGAGGAAGAACAACCCGAATTGATTCGCCCGAATCCCCCAACTTCCGAGTTAGTAGAAGCGGCTCAACCGGCCGCTGAATCCAAGTCCGAGAATATATCCGACGAAGACAAGCCCTCAACTTAAAACAAAACCCAAAAGGTAGAAACCAGAATTTTTGCGATTCTGTTTTCTACCTTCTGATATCAATTCCGGTTGCCTCGGAATTAATATTACCCGAAATCAAGACACGGCAGTGCCGTGTCCCTACAATTAATCAGCCGTAGGGAAACGGCACTGCCGTGTCCTCGCTTATGATTCCGGCGCAGCCAGAAACGATATTACATCCGTTAAATCCCGTACATTGCTCGCTGCCGAACTTCCTTCTTCCATCGCACTGAAATCCGTTACATCCGTTACAGAATCCGCTGCCGAACTACCTTCTTCCTTAAAAATATTATGAAAGCAATTATGGTCGTGGGAACAACATCCCATGCAGGAAAATCGTTACTGGTTGCAGCATTGTGCCGCATCTTTGCTCGGCGCGGGTGGCGGGTAAGTCCGTTTAAAGGTCAGAATATGGCGCTAAATTCCTACGTCACAGCCGCCGGCGGAGAGATTGGCTACGCTCAAGCAGTCCAAGCTTGGGCTGCGGGCGTCGCACCTTGGGTAGAAATGAATCCGATTTTGCTCAAGCCGCAAGGAGACATGACATCTCAATTGATTGTCAAGGGCCGGGCGATCGCCAATGTGCGAGCATCTCAATATTACGAGCAGTATTTCGATGCAGGCTGGCAAGTGATTCGGGAATCTTTAGAATTTCTCGGACAAGAATTTGACATGGTTGTTTGCGAGGGGGCCGGCAGCCCTGCTGAGATCAATCTCAAACACCGCGACTTAACAAATATGCGCGTAGCCAAACATTTAAATGCTCGGACTTTGCTGGTAGTTGATATCGATCGCGGCGGCGCTTTCGCTCACATTATCGGTACATTGGAATTGCTCGATCCAGACGAACGCGCTTTAATTAAAGGATTCATCATTAACAAGTTCCGAGGACAAAAATCGATCCTAGATCCGGGACTGATTTGGCTGGAAGAAAGGACGGGAATCCCCGTAGTTGGCGTGATTCCTTGGATAGACGAAGTGTTTCCTTCCGAAGATTCTCTCGATTTGCTCGATCGGCGTTCTCCCAATTCTCAAACCGACCTAAATATTTCCGTTATCCGCCTGCCCCGAATTTCCAATTTTACCGACTTTGACCCCCTGGAATCGGAAACCACCGTCACAGTCAAATATGTCAGCCCCAGAGACAATTTAGGCCATCCAGACGCCGTAATTTTACCCGGTTCTAAAACTACAATTTCCGATTTGCACGTCCTCCGCCAAACAGGTATGGCAAAAGCAATTCAAAATTACTTAGTAGCTGGCGGTACAGTCATGGGAGTTTGCGGCGGCTTTCAGATGCTGGGAGAAAGTATCACCGATAAAGAAGGGCTTGAGGGAGAAAAGGGAGAATTTGAAGGCTTGGGATTGCTACCTTTGAAAACTGCGATCGCACCTAACAAAATTGCCCGCCAGCGGATCGTCACATCCCACTATCCTCAACCCGGTTTACCAGTTTCCGGTTACGAAATTCATCAAGGAAGAACGCAAATGATGGAGTCAGATTTGACTCAACCGCTATTTGACGATCCGACTTTAGGAATTGTCAACACTTCCCAATCAGTTTGGGGCACATACCTGCACGGAGTCTTTGACAACGGAGCTTGGCGGCGAGCTTGGTTAAATCACTTGCGCCAGCAGCGCGGACTCCGCGCCCTACCTACAGGTATTCCGAATTACCGAGAACACCGAGAAGCTCTGTTAGAGACTCTAGCAGATACAGTCGAAAAACATTTAGATATGAAGCAGATTTTAGGTTAGTTATTAGTGATTTGTTACTTGTTATTTGTTAGTGGATTGACATTGCAAATAACCGACAACCAATAACAAACAACCAATAATATTAGTCAAAAATTATGAAAATGTGAGGTGAGGTTTGAATGACAAAAATTTGTTTTTTACCAGATAATGTGATAGTTGAAGCTGAAGCGGGAGAGCTGTTGCTGGATGTAGCAAAACGTGCAGGGATTTCTATTCCTACAGGTTGTCTGATGGGTTCTTGTCACGCTTGCGAAGTCGAACTAGAGAACGGACAAGTAATTTGTGCTTGTATTTCCGGCGTACCTTCGGGAAAAGAACAAGTCACAATTAATCTTTATGTTGACCCAGTTTGGTAATTAGTCATTAGTCATTAGTCATTAGTCAGTTGTTGGTTGTTGGTTGTTGGTTTTTGGTTGTTTCTGACACTATACCAATCCTAAATGATTCCCAAAATATGTAGGGGTAGTGCCCCCGTGCCTACCCCTACCAAAGCTGGCAACCACGGGGGGTTTGCCCCTACAAGAATTACACAAATCATTTAGGATCGCTATATACCAATTCCCCATGCCCGATGCCCCATTCCCAATTCCCAATCTTTAATTCTTTTGCCATTCTTGCTGTTTTTTACGAGCCGATTGCAGCCATTTTTGGGATTCGGGATAAACAGTTGTCCCAGCTTTCACAGATTCTAATTTATTAATAATTTGTTGCAACTGGCTGAGGGAATTACCAGAATTTTGAGAATTCACATCTTGTTGCAAGTTAGCAAACAAGCTTTTAGCTTCTTGCAAAGCTGTTGCAGAATCTTTTTCTGCTTGCAGCCTAATCTGGGCAATTCCTAAATTTTTCTGATATTCAGCCAGTTTAGTTTGAGCGTCGAGATAGCCCGGATTATCCACAGGAACCATTTTCAGTCTGTCAATTCCTTCTTCCCACAATCCTGTTATTTGTTCCCACTGCGCGGCGGGATGCGGTGGCTTTTGCGACGCTACAGCCGCTGAAAGTGCAAATTCTTTTGCTGCTTCGATTAAGTTGTCGGCGCGCGCGGAACCGGTGGCGACTCCGCCCATCGCTTGAAAATCTCTGTCTGCTGCTTGGAGTTTTTTCTTAGCAGTTTCTCCGGCTAAAGTTTCGGCGGGAATTTGATTGAGTTGGTCGATCGCACTTTGCCAATTTATGCTAGCTTTTTGTCTGTCTGCGGCATTTTTTGCTTGCTGGTACTCCTGTTTGGCGGCGGTGAGGGCTTGTTCGACTTGGCTTAGCTGAGTAAAAGCATTTTTTTGCTGAAAAATTTGAGCATCCATCCGCCCGATATTTTTGCGGGCTGCTTGAAATTCATCGAGTGTAAACCGCCAAGTGCAGCCAAAAAAAGAACAGTAAGTTTTTGGGTAATAACCGAGGAACCAAACCGGCAAAGCGTCGAGGTGTTTTTGCGCTTGTTTTGCTTTGGTTTCGCCCAAATCGAAATCAGCCGCAGCGGTGGCTTTATTGATCAGTTGATCGGATTGTTCTACAAGGGCGATCGCCTGTCGGTAATTGTAATCCATACTGATGAAACTCGGCAGCAATAATACCGGCATCGTGTTCGCAATCGGCCACCGAATCATCGGAAATGGCAGGTTAATCAGCCAAACTATCCCCGCTGCACCTCCCAGCAAACCGCCAGCGAAGATGATTTTATCGAACAATCCGGGCGGCTTGTTGGCTTTGACAGCTTCTTTGAGAGCTTTTTCGCTGAAATTGGGAAATTCATCTTTGAAAGTGTCGCGGATTTCATCTCTCGATGCGAAAGTGCCGTTTGGCGATCGCAACTTCTCCAGCCGCTTGATTACCATGCTGCGGTACACATTACCAGCGATACCATCAGCCGCCGCACATTTGTCAACTTCGGTTCGCAAAATTTCAAAAGCTCGATCGGTAAGACGCGCCATAAAACTCACCTATTCCCTTTTAATTATTGTACAGCTTGCCCGTCAAAATAATTGTTAAAATATATAAATCCAACGTAAAATACCCGCAATAATTTCATGCCAACTGCTTTAATCACCGGTGCTTCTGGCGGAATCGGTGCAGCCTTTGCCGCCGAATTAGCCGAGCGCCAGCACAATCTAATCTTGGTAGCTCGCTCGGAAGCCAAATTGCAGCAGCTAGCTGCTCGACTGCAACAGGAATTCAATATTTTGGTTGAAATCATCGTTCAAGATTTGAGCGCGCCGGGCGCTGGAACTGCTGTATTTGAGGCGGTTGTTAAAAAAGGTTGGACGGTTGATTTGTTGGTGAACAATGCGGGTTTTGGCGATTACGGAGTTTTTGCCGATCGCCCGCTGGAGAAACAACTAACAATGGTGCAGCTAAATATTGTAGCATTAGTTGAACTCTCCCACTTATTTTTGCAGGGAATGCGGCACAGAAAATCGGGAAGTATCATCAATGTTGCTTCCATCGCCGCCTTTCAACCAATGCCGTACTTATCAATGTATGCAGCAACTAAAGCCTTTGTTCTGAGTTTCAGCCAGTCGCTTTGGGCGGAAAACAAAGATTTAGGAATTCGTGTTTTGTGCCTTTGTCCGGGCCCGACAGAATCCGGCTTTTTCAAAGTAGCTGAATTCCCAACATCCCTAGCATCCAGCAGCGGGCAAAAACTCCTTCCCGCTGAGGAAGTAGTGCGAGATGCTTTAAAAGCTTTGGACAAAAATGAGTCTAACGTCGTGACTGGCGGATTTCTCAATCAAATAATCGTAAATATGCCTCGATTGATGCCGCGAGAACTGTTGGTGAACTCGGTAGAAAAGCTGTTTCGAGGAAAAGGGGAATAGTGGGTTATTCTCGGTGGGGCGGGTTTTTCTAGATTGTCGGTACTTGTTAGATATTAGCCGGTTTACCCGCCCCTACGCGAATTCGGTTTTTTAACCGGATCTAATATTAGCCAGGGGATTCTGCGGTGGTTGAAACTGATATTTTGGGGATGGAATCGGTTGATAATCCAACATAAATCTCGTAGGGGCGGGTTCGCCAACAACATATAACTATGATAAACCATCTAAATAAACCCGCCCCCACCCACCAATAACCCACTGGAAAATTACAAATACCGAGTTAACTGGACTCGGTAGCGTTCCTTCTTAGTAACAGCCACTTCTCCTATTTCCAATCTTCCCTTACCGCTAACAGCGATTAAATCTCCCGACTTGACATGGTAACTAGCTTGAGTAACGTCTTTCCAGTTAACTCGCACTTCGCCGCTGTCTATTAAATCGGCCATTTTGCTGCGAGACATTGCAAATCCAGCAGAAGCGACTGCATCCAATCTCATTGATGCTTCAACTGTCACCATTTCTTTCTTTTTGGGTTCTCTGATTTTGAGTTCAGTCAACTCAATGCGCTGAGTTTTTACTGGAACCGATCGCACTTGCTGCAAACTCATCTCCAAATACTCTACCATCTCCGGCATCACGATCGCCTGCGCGCCGCGTTCCCCCAACACAATCACATCGCCCGTTTTCTCGCGGACAATTCCCGTACCCAACATCGCCCCCAAAAAGTCGCGGTGAGAAGCTGTATCGAACAGGAAATTGCCGGCGATTTCTACCGCCGCAATGCTAACGCTACCAGAGTCGATCGGCATTTCCGATCGGGCGATCGCGATTCTTTGCCTTTCCGCCTGCGGATAGCCGCCCCAAGCGATCAATTCCACATCACTCAAACGGTTAAATACAACCTTAGCTTCCGCCAATTCAGGAGGCGACATAAAATCAGTCTGAATAATCTCCCAAGTTTTAATAGCTTGTTCCGCGCAGTCAATCACTCGCGCCACGCATTCGCGATTTTCAATACCTTTTAACAGTTCTTCTCTTGGCAGCATCAGTCTATTTTAGATTAGAGATTTTGGGGTTCCGAAAAATTGTGGCAACTAAAGATTCAGTTTTTTTAATATTCCCTCTACTTTCGATTATACTACAAACTCCGAAAAAGCACAAAAAGACTAAGGCTCTTGATGAGAGTAGATTTTGGTCGTTAAAACTGATATCATCAATATGATTATTTTGCCAAATGTATGAAGTCTTCGAGTTTAAGCAAGGTTAATATTTCAACCCGGTTTCTGTGTCAGGAAACAGCCGAACTGTTGAAACAAGCGCTACAGGATAAAAGCCTTGTACCCGAGGAAGCAACGGCATTACTAGCAGCAGGCGAGCAACGTGCCATTCCAGCCATCAGCAAAAATACAACGTTAATCCAGGAAATTCAGCAGCGGGTGCAGGGGTTGCCATCCTTCCATTCCCTGCTACGGGGCGATAGCCGAAACCTGGCAAATATTCCCGATGCCAGCGTGCATCTAGTCGTCACATCGCCGCCGTACTGGAATTTAAAAGCATATGTCAAAAATATCAACCAACTTGGGGAAATTGCAGACTACGAACAGTTTTTGCAGGAGCTCGATCGGGTATGGCAGCAGGTATGGCGGGTGTTAGTTCCCGGCGGGCGACTGGTGATTGTCGTGGGCGATGTCTGTGTGGCCCGCAGGCGGTTTGGCAGGCACATGGTATTTCCCCTGCACGCCAGCATTCAGGAACACTGTCGCCATCTGGGATTTGATAACCTCGCACCGATTATCTGGTACAAAATCGCCAACGCCTCCCTAGAAGCAGCAGGGAACGGCACCAGCTTTCTCGGGAAGCCCTACGAGCCCGGAGGTGTCATCAAAAACGACATCGAATTTATCCTGATGCAGCTAAAACCGGGGGGCTACCGCAGTCCCACCCTCACGGCGCGGGTATTGTCGGTGATACCGGAAACCATGCACCGGCAGTGGTTTCAACAGATTTGGCAGGATGTCAAAGGCGCTTCTACTCGGCAACACCCCGCTCCGTATCCTTTGGAACTAGCAGAACGACTGGTGCGGATGTTTTCCTTTGCAGGGGACACCGTACTTGACCCATTTATGGGGACGGGAACAACCTGCGTCGCTGCCGCCAACTGGGGACGCAACAGTATCGGGGTAGATGTGGAGCCAACCTACCGTGACTTGGCGCTGAAACGGATGCAGGAGACTTTTGGCTTGCGCGTTGTCTACGACGCGCTGATGGCGGAGGTCGGTGAATGACGGGACAGACACCCACCATCCCCGATGATGTGTTCCAGGAAGCGGTGCAGGGTTTCTGGGATACTCGCATCGCCCAGGCGCAAGCCCAAGTGCTAGCTGGCAAGGTTGACCAAGGCAATCGCAGTGCGGTGACAGGGGGAAAGTAGATGGACGGTTTCATCCTAACGCTGACTAATTTTTTGCTCTCAGCAGGTGTTCCTCAACACCATATCCACGTTAAAAAAAGCCTAACCGTTATACCGGGGTTTTTTCGCCCGACGAAGATGTATGACTTTCTGGTGGTAAACCCAGAAAAGCGACAACTCAAGGTAGTCATTGAGTTGAAGAGTCAAGTTGGCAGCTTTGGCAACAACTTCAACAACCGCACAGAAGAAGCGATGGGGGCGGCTCTTGACATCTGGACAGCATACCGGGAAGGAGTATTTGGCGAAGCACCCCCTCCACCGTGGTTGGGATATCTGTTTGTTTTGGAAGATAGTCCTACATCGCGCAACCCGGTACAGGTTGCTGAACCGCATTTCGCTGTTCTGCCAGAGTTTAGAGGGGCTAGCTATGCTAAACGCTACGAACTTTTTTGTCAGAAGATGGTGCGGGAGAGGCATTTCACGGCTGCCTGCTTTTTAGTGACAGGTCGCGAACAGGCAGCACAAACTCCAAATTATACCGAACCATGTCTGGAACTGTCGGCCGCTAACTTTTTGGAACAGCTTATTCGCCATGCGCTGTAGGGCCGGTTACGGATTTTATACCCCGCTCAACTGCTGTTTTTACCGATTACAAAATATCGCTTAAATCCAAAACAAAACCGGGCAGTACATCTTTACCTGACAAAGTTGCAGGCGAGTCTAAAATTTCTACATCTCTATCTTGACGGGAGATTTCAACTTGTCTGTTTTGGCGATCGAGCAACCATCCCAAACTCGCTCCATTTTTCCCGTATACTTTCATTTTAGCCCGCAATTTTTCTAATGAATCGCTAGCGGAGCGCAATTCCACTACAAAATCAGGACAAATCGGCGCAAATTTCTCTTTTTGTTCGGGAGTTAAAGCATCCCACCTGTCGCGCCGCACCCAAGCAGCATCGGGAGAAATAGCTGAATAATGTTATTGGTTATTGGTTATTAGCAGCCAAGAGCGAGTAACAAATAACCAATAACCGTTAATTAAGTTTCTGTATAACCTTGCATATTTTCCGGCTCAAACTTCTGCAAAATATTCGCAGCTTTCCCAGTCAAATCATCAGTACCCTTAACCGCAATCAAAAACTTGCCAGCATTCAAACGGTTGCGGTAAGGTAAAGCATCGCCGCTACCAAAAGCCATGCCGCCAGCGCCTCCAACAAACACGCTACCCATCGCAGCGGCGATCGCACCCAACACGCCCCCGATCGCGTGATCGCCAATTTCCCCCGCCCAAGCAAAAGTCTTCAACTCAGTAATCAAACTGAAAGTAACGCCCGCAAAAAAGCCAAACGGAATCAGCCAAACAGCCATGAGTTTAGCTTGTTTCTTGGCTTGCTGATTCGGGTCGATCAAGCCAAATTCATCAGCAGTTTTGTAGCCGCGGCCCAAAATACTTACCTGTTTCATCGGTAAGCCTTCTTTTTCCAGGGCGCAGTAGGCAGCTTCGGCTTGCATTCGATCGGGCAGTACGGCAATAAGATAATTCATGAAAAGCAATTCCTGATAGTTCGGCTGAGATACCCAAACGCAATTATAACCCGAAAAGACTTGCTAGCTAAGCAGTTCGGGGATTTTAAGACCGTCAGAGCGTTCAAAAACCCCGAAACCTAAAATATTTCAAGCAAAAACGGCCGGTCAAGACCAAATGCAGATACAATTCAAACTGCACAAAGGCAAGCTTAAGCACAGCAGTAAGATACTGCTCCAGGCTTAAGCCTCAACTTTTTTGAGCTCGATCCGCCTATTTATACTGATTCCACTCAATTGCTTGCTATGCCTAAAGTTCTAGTATCCGATCCGATCGACTCTGCCGGAATTGACATCCTCTCCCAAGTCGCTCAAGTTGATGTCAACACAGGTTTGTCAGCAGCAGAACTGGTACGAATTATTCCAGATTACGACGCCTTAATGATCCGTTCTGGCACCCAAGTTACCAAAGAAATCATTGAAGCGGGCAACTTACTCAAAATTATCGGCCGCGCCGGCGTCGGCGTAGACAACGTAGATGTACCCGCCGCTACCCGCAAAGGAATTGTAGTCGTCAATTCCCCCGAAGGCAACACGATCGCCGCTGCCGAACACGCGATCGCCATGATGCTCTCGATGTCAAGACACATCCCGGAAGCCAACGCATCCGTCAAAAGCGGTAAATGGGAACGCAACCGCTTCATCGGCGTAGAAGTTTACAAAAAAACCCTCGGTATCGTCGGTTTGGGCAAAATCGGCTCCCACCTCGCCGCCGCAGCCAAAGCAATGGGCATGAAATTGCTCGCCTACGATCCGTTTATTTCCACCGAAAGAGCCGATCAGTTGGGCTGTCGGTTGGTAGAACTCGAACTGCTGATGCGCGAATCCGACTACATTACCCTGCACATCCCCAAAACCCCCGAAACCCTGCACCTGATCAACGCTGAGGTGCTGTCGAAAATGAAGCCCACGGCCCGCATCATTAACTGCGCCCGAGGTGGCATCATCGACGAAGCAGCCCTCGCAGAAGCGATAACATCAGGGAAGATTGCCGGCGCTGCGATCGACGTTTACGAACACGAACCGCTGGAAGCAGATTCTCCGCTGCGGAGTGTCGGCCAAAACATCGTCCTGACGCCCCACTTGGGCGCCTCCACCGCTGAAGCTCAGGTGAATGTGGCGATCGACGTTGCCGAACAAATCCGCGACGTGCTGTTGGGATTGCCGGCGCGATCGGCTGTCAACATACCGGGAATTTTCCCAGACTCGATCGAAAAACTGAAACCATACCTGCAACTCGCCGAAACCCTAGGCAACCTCGTCAGCCAGCTAGCCGGAGGCCGAGTCGATTACCTCAACGTCCAACTCCAAGGCGAATTGGCGACCAACCAAGGTCAGCCCGTAGTCGTCGCCGCCCTCAAAGGCCTGCTCTCCCAAGCTCTGCGAGAACGCGTTAATTACGTCAACGCCAGCATCGAAGCCAAAGAACGCGGAATTCGCGTCGTCGAAACCAGAGACGCCTCAATTCGCGACTACACGGGCTCCCTGCACCTCTGTGCCAAAGGAACCCTCGGCGAACACACCGTCACGGGCGCAGTCCTCGGCGAAAGCGAAATTCGGATTACCAGCGTTGACGATTTCCCAGTCAACGTTAGCCCGACTCACCATATGCTGTTTACCCTGCACCGCGATATGCCGGGGATTATCGGCAAAATTGGTTCCCAGTTGGGCAGTTTTAATGTCAATATTGCCAGTATGCAGGTAGGCCGTAAAATCGTGCGCGGTGACGCGGTGATGGTTCTGAGCTTGGATGACCCTCTGCCAGAGGGGATTTTGGCTGAAATTATCAAAGTTCCGGGAATTCGGGATGCTTACACGGTAAATCTTTGAAGGATTTTAGATTTTAGGTTCCCCCAATCTAAAATCTAAAATCTAAAATCTAAAATCGTTACACGGTAAATCTTTGAAGGATTTTAGATTTTAGGTTCCCCCAAATCTAAAATCTAAAATCGTTATACGGTAAATCTTTGAAGGATTTGGGAATTTAGATTTTGGATGCAAGGACTGATAATTGGTAATGGGTAATTAGTCATTGGTAATTGGCAAGAAAGCGGGAATTTTTCTTCTATTAGTCAATCCTCATTCTTAACTCGCAGCTCCCAGCCGATCGTTCCCTTCTCGCAATCTAAAATCTAAAATCTAAAATCTAAAATTGTTATGGCACATAGCTGGTGGGAAATTAGAATTCTTTGCGATCCGGCGCTGGAAGATATCATCTTTTGGCGTCTGGAACGGTTTAACTGTCGGGGAACTGCTACTGAACTCAAAAGCAATTCCTGTCTGATGTCGGCTTATTTGCCCGAAGAACAGGCGCGATTGCTGGATTTGGCCGCTCTGTCGCTGTGGCTGCGCCAAGATGCTCTGTGCGCGGGTTTGCCCTTACCTGCGATGCAGTGGGATTTGATTGAAGAGGAGGACTGGGGCACGACTTGGAAGCAGCATTGGCAACCTCAAGAAGTGGGCGATCGCTTTTTAATTAATCCGGCTTGGTTGCCGCCGCCGACTGATACCGATCGGGTAATTTTGCGTTTAGATCCCGGTGTCGCTTTCGGTACGGGCGCTCACGCTACCACTCAACTGTGTCTGGAATCGCTGGAAATGCGTCTCGGTTTTGACGACAAAAAGTACATACTCGCCGATATCGGCTGCGGATCGGGTATTTTGTCGATCGGCGCTGTGCTGTTGGGCGCGACAAAAGTTTATGCTTTGGATACAGATCCTTTGGCAGTGCGATCGACCATCAGCAACAGACAGCTAAACCGGATTAAGCCCCAGCAGTTGGTTTCAGAACTCGGAAGTATCGATCGGCTCAAAGAAATGATCCAGGAGCCGATCGACGGTTTCATGTGCAACATTTTAGCAGAAGTAATCATCGATTTAATCCCGCAGTTTACAGCAATTAGCAAACCGACTACTTGGGCCGTCCTCAGCGGCATTTTGCTGGAACAAGCTAAGCCAATTGCCGATACTCTCGAACAGAACGGCTGGATAGTAGCTACTTTGTGGAAGCGCCAAGATTGGTGTTGTTTTAATATTCGGCGCAGTTAACAATCCGAGATTTTCGATATATATATTAGTAGTAGGGTGCGTCAGTTGCGACGATTTTCGATGCGGATCGAATCGCTACAAACTGACGCACCTTACACATATTAGTAGTAGGGTGCGTCAGTCGCGACGATTTTCGATTCGTATCGAATTGCTGCTACGAACTGACGCACCTTACAAGTTGTAGGGTGCGTCAGTTGCAATAATTTTTAATGCCCATCGAATCGCTACAAACTGACGCACCTTACCAGGAAAAATATAAACAACTAATCATAAAGATGAAAATTATGATTAGCCTAAATCATTGGTGTAATAGTAATGCTTGCTAGATCGGCTTTTGAGATATTTTTGCCTTGCACAACTCATTGTAAAAGTGACAGTGCTATTATAAAAGTATCAACAACTTGCACAAAAAAGCTATGGACGTTGAAGAATTATATAGACGCTACGCTGCGGGAGAGAGAGATTTCCCTGGCGTTGATTTAAGTCATGCTGACTTAAACATTGATAAAGTGGGATATCCCGAAGAACTCGAACCAGGTAAAAATGATTTGAGCGGTATCAATCTTAGCGGTGCTAACTTGACCGGAGCCAGACTGATTTGTGTTAACCTCAGCGGTGCTAATTTGAGCAGTGCAAACCTAGAGTCTGCTACCCTAGAATGCACGATATTGACTGGTGCTAATTTGAGTGATGCTATCCTCGATTATGCTGAACTGGCATGCGACCTAATTGATGTTAACTTGAGAGAAGCCAGTATATTTTGTGCGCGATTAGTTGGTACTGACCTAACCAGAGCTAATTTGATGGGGGCAACATTTCAAGTCCATGTAAAAGGGTATTTAGTTTTTAGCGAAACCATTATGCCTGATGGTACTATTAATAATGAAGATGAAGATCATGGCTAACCTCAATCGTTTGTGTAATAGTTTATTAGACCTCTCCAAAAAATCCTGTACAAGGCAGGCAGGATTCCTGCTCCACAAGGATTGTTGAAGAGGTCTATTATAGTAATAATTGCATAGACATATTTTTTAGATAGCTTCGCCTTCCACAACTCATAGGTTCGCTATAGTTCAATTTCATTAAAAATTAATAGCCTGGAAAGCCAAGTCAGCTTTCCAGGCTATTTTGTTTAAATTCTAGACCATCAACCTTCTGATTCGATTATTTCCTCTATCTCGTCGGGAATATTTGAGAAAAAGTCAAGGTCAGTCAACTCCTCGATTTGGTTAACAGTCAACTTCCAGGTTCGCCAATTTCTCCAAGCAGCCTTGTTTGGTATGTCTGGAAGATTTAGCCCCAACAAAATATTGAATGGGTGAATAACTGGTAGCGGAAAATCTCCATTATTACCTACTGAGCCATCTTTTTTAGTTGGCACATGAGCTGGCTCAACTTCGTTTGGCGTTAAAATACCGTAAGTCGCAGCGTTACCAATAGTGACAGTGGCAGGAGTCAGTCCTGGTTGCTCTAAATCCAGTACAACCTTCCAAGTCCAACCAGGAATATTGATTCCTTTGCTGGTTAGGATTTGGGGTACTGTTAAAAACCCTGGTCTCGAATTATGACTGAAACGCTGCGGATTCAGATTGCTACCATAACCTCCAGAAACAACATAAAGCTCGCTTGGGTTCCCAGTAATTGGATTGGTCTGAGTAATCTGTTTCAGCCAATCGTCGAAACTTGCCCAGGCTGGTTTATTTGGGATTTCTCCTCGGAAGTCATCGTTATTGTCATAGTGCTGTGGAAGTACATTCGTAAACAGAAAGGTGGCTATGTTGTCTTTTTCGCTATTGGTTCGCTGAGACGAAGATGTCATATGCCCCTTGGAATATCCACTGCCAACGTAGTCATCTCTTTTGATCCGACCCCAGCTTTCAGGAATACTAGGATCTTCAATAAACCTGCTGTCTGAACGAGGAGTGTCACTCAGCCACTTTTTATTTAGTTGCCAACTTACCCATTTAGGAGTTTTATTGCTGTCATCGTAAGCAGTGGCAAACTGTGCTTTCTCTAGCAGATAGTTGTTTTTATCGGCAACAGCAAGGTCGGTTGTATTCCTGGCATCCGAAGGGTTGCCAAACAACAAATGTTGGCTTTTGAAGAATACATTATCTAAGTAAACAGTACCGCCACCAACAACTTCAAACTTGAGAGTTGCTACTTTACCGCGCAAATTGTCAGGCACCTCAACTTGGAAAGTCTCAAACCCTTGAATTCCATAATCTATCTTTTGAGTGTCTGCTAAGTAAGAACTTTTTTGACGAGTGGCTCGCGTTAAGTTGATGGATGATGAAACACCTAAAGGACTTCCATCTGCTGCTGACAAAGTAACTAAAACACTTCTGCCTCGTTTCAGTTCTGCTTCGGGAACATGGAGGTCAAACCGTAAATTGCCCCACTCAGGCACGACAAAACGGTTGTGAGTAATACTTTTACCTGATTCTAGCTTCAAAGCATAATTTGGTTGAGTACGATCGACCCCAATCCGATCCAGTTCCGCGTGCAAAGCCGGAGCATCACTTGCAGATAGCTGATTCACATCAACGAGATTGCTGGTAGACACGCTCGCTGACGTTTCGCCATTATGAAAAGACCAACCAGGAATCGCATCAGAAAAAATAGTCCGATTACCACCCTGCGGGTTGAAAACTGCATCAAAATTGCCGTTAAACAGAGTGGGAACCGCCGCGTCTCCCCGCATCCTGGCATCATAAGTATTGTCAAAATCTACGGGGATACGCTCTACATTCGTTTGGGGACGCAATTCCTTACCGCCACCCAAAACTGAATAAAACCACCCCGTACCAATTCCCTCCCAAGGAGCCGCATCAACACCATGCTGAAAACGCTCTTCCGGCGTATACCAAGGGCTAACGCGAGCGGGACCTGTCAAAACAGTAGCGCCAAATGAAAAGTCCTTATCGAACAAAGGTTCGCGATACCCATCGCCGCGTCGGCGGAAAATAGGATTAGCATCTAAGTTTTCATCGAACGGGAAGTTAGTTGGAAACAGGTCTGATGTCCCCCCATACCAGCTCAAAACACGTCCGTGTACAGCTCCCGCTCCAGCAGAAATACCAAGAATAGGATCTGTTTCCCTGGTAAACCCAGCACGACTGCTGTTATAATCTGGGTTATCTTTATTAGTTCCCAGCAAAACCGACAAATCCGGTTCTCCCAACAGCGGAGCAGTAGCATCGGGATTTTCTGACCTCCAACCTTCTCGCGGAAACTTAAGTCCGGGGGCTGTTTTTCCATCTTCAGTAGACGGAAGATTCGGAATATCCCGGCCCGCAGGCGAAACCGTACCTCCTGATAAATCCGGTACTGTCTGATAGTAATTATCCGCAAAAGTGACATTTTTCCAAACCTGAACCTTCGGTTCCTTGAAATCGCCGAAATTATCTACCAGCACATCTAGCCCCGGCTGATCGAAATCGTGGGGGTCTAAAGTTGTCATCTGAAGGTCGCGAACATCAGAGTTTTCTTTGCCACCCGCTTCAGGAAAATAAGTACCCAAACGCTGAATAATTTCGCTGTTAACAACAGTTCCCCGACTGAAACCAACAAAATGCAGCGGCGAATTGAAAATTGCCCCTTGTTTTGCCGTGCTATTTTCATCAATCAACAGTTGGTCTAATTGCACGAGAGAAGTAAAAAAAGCATCTGCCACTGCTTCGCTAAAACCTGAATCAGGAGCTGACGATTCAGCATTGTTAGACCAGTCATTCAGCAATACTAACGATTGATTTTGGTCAAGGTATGGAGCTATGTAACTTTCCAACTTGGTGAGATAGTCGGCGTCGTCTTCTGGATTCTCACCTGCTGGGAAATCAGGCGCAACCGCCCCATATTTGGTAACAGGAACCCAATAACCAGTAGCGAGGTCGTACCTCATCATCAAACCGTTGTCATTAGGGCCTGCGTTGGCAATACTATTGCCCAGTTGGTAAAACTCTGAAGGAATTCCAGGGGTATCAACAAAGGGAAGGCTAAAGGGAGGTTTGAAGCCATGAGTCAGCACAGTTACGCTGGGGAAGACATCATTACCATCATCGGGTTCAGTCTCAGTCAATATTGGTGTCCAAAAATCCTCAAACTCTATGTTTCGGCTGCCATTTTTATTCCAAGCTTCAACGGCCCAGTTGTACTCCTGACCCGCTGTTAAAATGCGGTTGTCAGGCAGCGTGAAACTGGTATTTGTACCCTCGATAAATGTTTTACCGCCATCCAAAGTCCACTTCCCAATGCCGTCATCACCTCTTTGCCAAGTTGCTGTCAGAATTCGGTTGGGGTTGAAGTCGTTCTCTTGGCTGCGGTAAAAAGATGTATTCCAAGGTTTTGTCAGTAAATCCAACTGTTCTGGTTTGCTCAATCCTTGATTGAACAGAAATTCGTTGCCATTCGGATCTGGTAAATCGACAACTTCATCCCACGGTAGCAGTCCTTCACCTTCATCGAATACGCTGAGGAACAGGTTAACTTCTTCTACATTTTCACTAGGCAATTCGTCAAATTCCCATTCAAAAGTAGGAGTCAAGTCATTTGAACTATCCCCTGGCCCAGTTAAATCCAACCAATCCAGCGGTGTCGCAGCCAAACCGCGAGAGTTAGTCGCAGCAACGGGAGCTCGCTTGCTACTAGGTGTCACGCCGTAAGTATACTGGCTGTTCGCATCAGTCAGAATCTGGAAGTCAGCCGCAACACTAACCGCTGGGTTAATATTATCAATGGGCACTGTGGAAAGGTCAGCAACCGTAGCATTTCGTGCTGTAGCGCTGTTGAACAATGGCAGCCCGACACCCCGACCTTTAGCATCAATTTGAAATTGAGCGGGGTTTGTCACAGTTCTAATGAATTCCTGAGTGTCAAAGACATATACCTTCCCATTCGCACCGCTTAAATTTGGATAGGAAGCATAGAGGTACTTGCTATCACTTGACAGCGCTAAATCTGTAGCGAATCCATCTGGAATCGGTCGAGTTGCGGCTACTAATTGCGGATTCGTCAGCGGGTCTTTGATAATGCCGATATTGCTCCCGG
>JAUBOG010000734.1:0-2322 GCA_036700105.1 Microcoleus occultus BM001215583 | reverse complement strand
TTAACTGGTTTACGCACTGCTGTTATTGTACCTCATCTTTCTGAGAAAGGCTATACCACCTATTTACTGAACAGTAATACTCTCTGAGTAGCCAACACCAATTGAGGAGCCACTTTGGTCAAGAATAGTGATAGATTTATCTTCGATGTTAACTACATAAGTTCTTTCGTCATTACTATCTAAAACTTTATATAATGTTGAAACCACTTCATCCAAAAAGTTTTCATCGCTGGCGACATTTTTTTCATTTATCAGAAAAATGTTTGCTTTCTCTCCCGAAGTAAAAGATACTTCAAGCACATACTCTCTTATGATAATCTCATAAGTTTTGGGCCCAATTTCATTAAATATTAGAGCTAGTATAATCAGTAGAATTATTCCTATACCCCATGCTATTTCGACCTCTCTAATAACCAAAAATAATCCCAATACACACATAAAAACTATAAATTCAACTGGCACTAATTTTTTGTTTTTTATTCCCGTTTTTCGATTAGCTTCAGTAACTCTAAATCCGGTAATGTTGCGAATTAAATACACAGCATTTCCTAATCTAACTGTTTTTTTGCTGAAGTATAGCTTAGTTCCTATGAGTTGAATAGGTGTGCCTGGAGGCTGAGTCGAAACCATAATTTCAATCTTTCAATTTGCTTACTGACTAATATAAATTTTGGAAATAATTAAATAACATTTTTCTGTATGAGTGAAAATAATTATATCACTACCTTCAAGACTATAAAGAATTCGCTTTATATTTAAGTTGATTTTGAATGCGATCGCACTTGTTGAATTATTTCGATAAGTTTAAAACTAGATGTTTGTCATTTTGTCAACCCCTAATTAAATTGTAGAAAACGAATAAAATTATTAATCAAAAGCAGCCTCAACCTTAGCTGAAGCGAGACAATCCAGCCGAAAACTCGCCGCCAGCTAAGCGTGTCCGATCGACAGTTGTGATAAATTAGGTTCTGGCCAGACTACACTGTTCGACAAAATCAAATTTAAAATTTCGCTGTAAATTCGATCGACCCCTTATACTAGCGGAACTCTGCACTTCGCGGAACAGGCGTCCCGCCTGTGGTTGGCAGAGTCAATCTAAAATCTCAAATCTCAAACCTCAAATCGACATGGCTGCTGACAAATGATTGAAGTAGAACACTTAAGCAAAACTTACGGTTCGACCGCAGCAATCGCGGACGTGTCTTTCTCGGTCGAATCAGGAGAAATTCTCGGTTTTTTGGGCCCCAACGGCGCCGGGAAAACTACAACCATGCGGATTTTGTCGGGATATTTGCCCGCATCCAGCGGTACCGCCCGCATCGCCGGCCTCGACGTTCACGAAAACTCGATGGGAGTCAGACAGCGCATCGGCTATTTGCCGGAAAACCCGCCGCTGTATCCCGAAATGAGCGTGGAAGGGTTTCTGTTTTTTGTGGCCAGGATCAAGCAGGTACCGGCGGGCGATCGCGCGCGGCAAGTCACCTCGGCGATCGAACGCTGCGGCTTGGTTGAAAAACGCAAAGTTTTAATCCGCAAACTTTCCAAGGGCTTTAAGCAACGAGTCGGTATCGCCCAGGCGATCGTCCACGATCCGCCCGTGATTATCTTAGACGAACCAACCGTCGGGCTCGACCCCCGGCAAATCATCGAAGTCCGCAATTTAATCAAAAGTCTGGGCGGCCAGCACACAATCATTCTTTCGACCCACATTCTGCCGGAAGTCAGCATGACTTGCAACCGCGTCACCATCATCAATCGCGGTAAAATCGTCGCTGCGGGTACTCCCGAACATTTGATGGGAGAGTTGGCCGCCGGAGAAGGTTACGAGCTCGAAATTGAAGGCGAGGCGGATTTGCTGCACAATCTGCTGCTACCTTCGGTGGAAAATTTGCCGGGAGTTCGATCGGTCGAATTGATTCCAAACCAGCAATATTTAGCGAATCGCTACCGCCTGCGCGCCTTGTGCGAACCCGCAATAGAACCCGGACGAGAAATTGCCGCAGCGATCGTCGCCTCTGGATTCGGACTCTGCGAAATGCGCCGCAATCGAGCTAGTTTGGAAGATGTGTTTTTAAGGCTGACAGCGGCCGAAAAAAAACCGGACGAAAATTTGGTTCACAGCGAACCGGAGGTCGATCGCAATCTGCAAGAAGCGGCCCAAACCACAGATTCGATCGTCGATGCCGATCGGTTGGAATCGCCACCGATTCCGGACAATCTGCCAGTTTCCGATCGGCAAGAGTTGCTGTACGATACTCAATCGGAACCGGTGGCGGAAATTGTAGAGTCGATCGAACTTCCTGAATCCGAACCAGAACCAGA
>JAUBOG010000733.1:0-2347 GCA_036700105.1 Microcoleus occultus BM001215583 | reverse complement strand
ATAATCTTGCCCCCTCCCCGCGAGTTCGGGGAGGGTTGGGGTGGGGTGTATTATATTTTTGCAAGAGTTCTGATGTTTGAATCCCGCTGATTTCAAGTGGTTCCCAGTCAAAGCCGGGGAACTTATGTCACTCTTGCTCTGCCCGGTCGATCGCACGCGCTTTCCAGGAAGCAGAGCCTGGGGACGAGCAAAAAAAGCCAATTGGTTCGCGTTCAAGAACAGTAGATTTTCCTGATTTATCGATCGGGCATAATTCATTGACGCGCCGTTTCGGCTTTAATTTCTCGGATAATGGTTGATATCTCTGCTTCCGAATCAAGGTGTCTGGCCAGAACTCGAGCAGTTGTATCCAGCAGGCGTTCTGAAAAGGCTTTAGTTAAGTCTGCCCGCAGGCCTTGCCCTATATAAAACTTCAGCAGTGCTTCTACAGACATATCTCGATTTGCCGCTATTTTTTTAAGTGATTCTAAAGTATCTGTTGGGATTTGAATCGAGACTGTTTCCGTGATGCGCGATCGCAATTGCAATTTAATTTCTGATTTTTGATTATTCATCTAATTGTCTTTCTGTGCGGGTAAGCTGTTCTGCACTTGAATTGGATGTTGAAAAAAAACAAACTCTTGTGGGGTGGGCGTCCCGCCCGCTCTAAATATACAATTTAAATGCGCGACAGCTTAGCAGAACGGGAAGAAGTGATGCGGCTTCGCAGACCGCGTTCTACGTAAACATCGAAGATAGTATGCTTGTGTTTTATATGAATTTAATTATACGCTGGGAACGGCGCTTGCTAAAATGCCTAAAATTTTATTGACATTATTCAGAAAGTATTCGGCTAAATCGATTTGCACTAATTGTCCGGTTAGTTTGAGAAATCTCCAAATTTCTCCAGTGGTTACGACCCCATAAATATCAACAACTTCCTCTCCTTCCCGTTGGTTAAAAATTTGAGCTGCCAGCATCTCAGCAATGCACTGCCCCAATCCTGCATTAATATTTTCTTTTTTGGCTTCGACTAACATAATGGCAGGCGCTTTGAGAATTAATAATTGAGCCGATTGACAAATGATAAAATCACAACTTCCGTTTAATCCTTTGTCTGAATCTACAGTAAAATCAATTCCTGAAAACAGAGCTATTTGAGAATTTAACTGCTTTCTCAATTCAACTAAAATGGGAGCAATAATCAGTTCGGAACGCGATTTTTTTGTATTGCTGCCCAAGGCAATCGGTACATTATAATCGAGCGTTTCTTTCAGCAAATTACTGCTTGACAATTCGGGAATATTAGCAAATAGATTAACGTTGTCAGAAATCGTTAACCCAAACACTTTTCCTACCCGCTCCAAATTAAAATCGCTATAAGCCATGTTAGTTGCCCCATTAGACGGATGGTTATAAAATACAAATGCCCTGAATATCTTATGGTATTTTAATCGATAATGATTTTAAAAGTTCGATCGCCCCGCAGCGAGGAACTATCAGCCCGCATTCAGCAGTCTCAGCATCCAGTGCATCTTGTCGAGACGCGATAGTTGAGGAGACGGCCAAGCCGTGTCCTGATTTCTGGTAATCTTTCACCCGATCGGCAATAACTGACAAATTAAGGTAGTTTGAAAATAATACCCAAAATTCCCATAAGCCTTGACATCTGACATACACTCTGTAAATTAAACACTCGCTTCTGCGCCGCCATCCATATATAAAAGATGCCATGTCAACCTTAGTCATCGTCGAATCTCCCACAAAAGCCCGTACCATTCGCAACTTCCTGCCCTCCAACTACCGAGTAGAGGCATCAATGGGCCATGTGCGCGACCTCCCATCCTCCGCCGAAGAAATACCAGAAGCCGTTAAAGGAGAAAAATGGGCGCAACTCGGCGTAAACGTGGAGGCAGACTTTGAACCCCTCTACGTCATCCCCAAAGATAAGAGAAAAATTGTCAAAGAACTCAAAGACGCCCTCAAAGACGCCACAGAACTGATTCTAGCCACAGACGAAGACCGCGAGGGCGAAAGCATTTCCTGGCATTTGCTGCAAATCCTCAAACCGAAAGTTCCCATCAAGCGGATGGTGTTCCACGAAATCACCCGCGAAGCCATCCGCGACGCTTTGACTCACTGTCGCGACATCGACAATCGAGTCGTACAAGCCCAAGAAACTCGCCGGATTCTAGACAGACTCGTCGGTTACACCCTTTCTCCCCTGTTGTGGAAAAAAATCGCTTGGGGCTTGTCCGCAGGGCGAGTCCAGTCCGTCGCCGTGCGCCTTTTGGTACGCCGGGAACGGGAACGCCGCGCCTTCCGCCAAGGTAGCTACTGGGATTTGAAAGCGACTTTGACCCCCCCC
>JAUBOG010000732.1:0-2350 GCA_036700105.1 Microcoleus occultus BM001215583 | reverse complement strand
ATTTCGGCAGTAAATCTCTGGTTATCACTAATAAATTGTCTGCCGAAATGCTTCGTCCTTGCCAAATTGAGATGCACCCGTGCACGCCCTACGATTTTTTAGAATAGTTCGTGATTTCTGCGGTTTACAAAGCTTCACTGAGTATGAGAAAATGTTAATAATTCTTTGAAAATTTTACTGATGATTGATGGTAGATTAATTGATTATCTTTAAAATTTGAAAAAATGCAAGTAGTTATCCTAGCCGGCGGTCTCGGTACTCGTCTCAGAGAAGAAACAGAATTTCGCCCCAAACCTTTAGTTGATGTCGGCGGGCGTCCGATTATTTGGCACATCATGAAAACTTATGCCCACTACGGCTTTCAAAACTTTATTGTGTGCTTGGGCTACCGCGGCAACATGATTAAAGAATATTTCCTCAATTATGAAGCCATGAACAATGACTTTACTATCTGTCTCGGCCGCAAAAATAGCATTACCTATCAGGAGGAACATCGCGAACAAGATTTTCAGGTAACTCTGGCGGAAACTGGCGCGGAAAGCATGACTGGAGGGCGGGTAAAACGGATCGAGAAATATATCGATAGCGAGAATTTTATGGTGACATACGGCGATGGAGTTGCTGATGTCGATATTGAGGCACTTGTGGACTTCCATAAGTCCCACGGAAAGCTGGCAACTGTTACTACATTTCGCCCGATTTCTCGCTTTGGAATTTTGGATGTTGACAGCGATAGCCGCGTAGTAGAATTTACTGAAAAACCTCAAATAGACGGCTGGATTAGTGTTGGATATATGATATTTAACCGCCGGGTGTTTGAGTATTTGGGAGAAGATGATTGTGTTTTAGAACAGGAGCCGATGCAGCGTTTGGCCGCCGACGGACAGTTGATGGCTTACCGTCACGACGGCTTCTTTTTTGCGATGGATACTTATCGAGAATATAAGTATTTAAACGAACTTTGGGATGAAGGAAAGGCTCCTTGGAAAGTGTGGTAAGAAGTTAGTTGTGGGACGAGATTTTAGGCTCGTCCTGCAAGAGTTTGAAAAAAAAAAGACTTACACAGACTCTATCTGTAGGGTGCGCAGTGCGCACCCTACTAATTATAATTATAAAAAATGGATTTTCAAGATATTCTCAACTGCACAGAAACTTACCTGAAAGAGTGCGTTTCACCCCGCGCGGAAATTATCGACAGCGACTCGGAAGCGCTGAAAATAGCACTTGCTGGATTGGAAGATCGATCGCTCTTAGCGCTGCGAGTTCCCCAAAAATGGGGCGGTTCCGAAATTGCACTGCCGATGTTTTACCAATATCAGGAATTGACGGCTCGATATTCCGGCGCTTTGTCTTTCCTGCAAACTCAGCACCACAGCGCAACTGCGATGCTTGCTAGCAGCGACAATGAAATGCTAAAAAACAGATGCTTGCGGGCGATCGCCCAAAAAGAGTTACGCTTGGGTGTGGGGTTCTCGCATTTGAGGCGATCCTCTTCGAGGGCTTCGCTAACGGGCAATCCTGCTGTCACCGCAACTCCCGCAAAAAATGGCTATTTGCTGTCGGGAAAAGTTCCTTGGATCACGGGTTTTGGCTTATTTCAAAAGTTTATTGTAGCTGCGGTACTTCCAGACGATCGCGCTGTTTTCGGTTTGCTGCCTTTTGCTAATATTGAATGCGAATCTGGTAAAATAGCTATCAGCGAAATCATGCAGTTAATCGCCATGAACTCGACTAATACCGTAACCGCAACTCTCGATAATTGGTTGCTGGATGAATCGGAAATAATTTCAGTTAAACCTGTCGGGTGGATTGCGGAAAACGACAGCAAAAATATACTGAACTTTGTGCCGGCTACTTTCGGCTGTATTCGAGGCGGATTGGATGCAATCGCAGCAGCGGCGGCTGCTAAAAATTCACCTTTTGCAGCGGCGGCTTGCCAAAAACTAGAGCAAAAGCTCGATCGGCTAAAACAGAATTTCGCACAATCCCAACACAGCTCAAAAGCAGAACAATTAGCACTCCGAGCTCAAGCCATCGATTTAGCGGTGCGCTGCGGGCACGCTGCGGTTGCGGTTTCTGGCGGTGCTGCTAACGGTGCGCTGCACCGGGCCGGGAGAGTTTATCGAGAAGCTTTGGTGTATACTGTTTCCGGGCAAACAAAGGATGTGATGGAAGCTGCGCTCGATCGGCTAATCGAATTTTAGATTTTAGATTTTAAAGTTTAAATTTAGATCGCAGACAATCCAAAAATGGGTGCATTTCATTTTTGCAAATATACTCGTAGGGGCGAAGCATTTAGGGTGCATCTCACTTTTGCAAATCTCTGAAAAAAGGGCTAAAATGAAAAAGC
>JAUBOG010000731.1:0-2358 GCA_036700105.1 Microcoleus occultus BM001215583 | reverse complement strand
GAAGGGGGACTTTGAGAAGACTCCTGTCCCCCCCTTCTTAAGGGGGGCTAGGGGGGATCGGAGCCTAATCGTCAGACAGTAGACTGGTAGTACATTTGACGTTAAGTTGACACTAATGGACACGGTGCCGTCTCCTGAATCCGGTTAATACGAATTCCGATGCCGCCGGATTCGATATCAAATTACTTTTAGCTTATTCTCGCACAAGCAAATCAAAAAAACCATGAACCTTAAACTAGAAACCAGCAATTTTCTCAGCGATTTAGAGCGAGTAGCCGCCGTCCGCCGAGAAATTGCCGATCGCCTCAGCAACATCGCCGCAGCCATCAATGAATCAGAATTAGCAGGATCGGCAGCATCGGGAAAACTCGGTTTAGAAACCGAAAACGCCGACATCGAACTCGCCAGTAAAAACCTGCGCCAAGGAGTCTTTCGGCTGCTAGTTTTAGGCGACATGAAACGCGGCAAAAGCACTTTTCTAAATGCCTTAATCGGCGAAAATTTACTGCCCAGCGATGTCAATCCCTGTACAGCTTTGCTGACAATTTTGCGCTACGGTTCCGAAAAAAAAGTCACCGTTTATTTCAATGACGGCAAAAGTCCCAAACAGCTCGATTTTAAAAGTTTCAAACAAAATTACACAATTGACCCGGCTGAAGCAAAACGTTTAGAAGAAGAGAAAAAACCAGCATTTCCAGATATCGACTGCGCCGTAGTAGAATATCCCTTGCCCTTGCTAGAAAAAGGCATAGAAATAGTAGACAGTCCCGGACTCAACGACACAGAAGCCCGCAACGAATTATCTCTCGGTTACATCAACAACTGCCACGCTATTTTGTTCGTACTCAGAGCAACTCAGCCTTGCACGATGGGTGAAAGACGCTATCTAGAAAATTACATCAAAAATCGCGGCTTGAGCATTTTCTTTCTGATCAATGCTTGGGATCAGGTACAGGAAAGTTTGATCGATCCCGACGATCCTGAAGAAATGGCAGAAGCAGAAGAAAAACTGCGGCGAGTTTTCAAAGTCAATTTAGCTGAATATTGTTTGACAGAAGGACACGATATTTACGACGAACGGGTGTTTCCAATTACCTCAATTAAGGCGCTCAGGTTGCGGATAAAAAACCCGGATGCGGATTTGGCAGGAACCGGTTTTCCCGAGTTTATGGCGGCGCTGAATACGTTTTTGACCCAGGAAAGGGCGATTTCAGAATTGCGTCCGGCGAGGACTTTGGCGCGTCAAATTTCGGCTCGCGTCCGCGAAGCTGTCGGGCGCCGCTTACCGCTGCTCGATCGCGATGTCAGCGAATTGAAGGAAAAAATTAATTCAGTTGAGCCGGAGTTTAAAAAGCTGACTCATATTCGCGATGAATTCAAACAAGAAATTGCCGGAGTTAGAGATAGTAAATCGCGGGCGATCGCCGATTCTTTCCGCATCTACGTTCTCAACTTAGAAAATACCTTTGAAACAGACTTTTTGCGGTATCAACCAGAGCTGAGATTTCTGGATTTCTTCAGCCAAGACAAGCGAGAAGCCTTTGAAGCATCGCTCAGACGAGCATTCGAGCAGTACATCAACGACAAACTAGCAGCTTGGACTCTCACGGCAGAACAAGAGATGAATTCAGCATTTTCGCAGCTATCGCAAAGTGCGGCAAATTACGGAGCATCTTACACGAAAGTGACTGAAAAAATCACCGAAAAACTGACCGGGCAAAAAATCCCGGCAGCAGCCCAAAACTCCAAGGAAGATAACTCGCCAGCTTGGGCAAAATGGGCGATGGGATTGTTTTCGCTAACCAGCGGCAACCTGGCGGGCGTAGCAATGGCTGGAGCGGGTTTTGACTGGAAAAATATCCTGCTCAATCTAATTACCGTGTTGAGCGTCAGTACGATTTTTGCCAGTTTTACGGGGATTGTTTTGGGGCCGCTGTATTTGGCTTTGTTGGGGATGGGTGTTGGGGTTTTGCAAGCAGACGGAGCTCACAAACAGTTGGTGAAAGCGGCGAAAAAAGAGTTAGTTAAATACCTGCCGCAGGTGGCGACTGAGCAGTGGCAGCCGATTCACGATGCTGTGAAAGAGTGTTTTGATGTTTACGGGCGCGAAGTGGGCGATCGCATGAATGATGATATTAATTCTCGGAAAGCTGAGTTAGATAATTTGCTGGAACAAAAGCAATCTCGCGAGATTAATTGTCAGGCTGAATCCCAGCGGTTGACAAAATTGGATGCTGATGTTTCTGCCCAATCTCAGAGTATAGAATCGGTATATCAAAGTTTCTTAGCATCTGCTAGCTGAATTTGTCAGGTTCGTAGTAGTTAGTAGGGTGCGCAATGCGCAAGGAGTGCGCATTG
>JAUBOG010000730.1:0-2359 GCA_036700105.1 Microcoleus occultus BM001215583 | reverse complement strand
ACAGCCCCGGCATGGGTACAAAACACCCATAGTGTAGCAAACGCGGAGTTAGCCCGTCAACAACCCACCACTGACCCTACGGGTACAGTGGGGGCTTGAAATACAGCCCTAGTTGGCCAGACTCAGGTAGAACTACCTCCGTTTAAGGCAAGTGTTAAAGTTCCTACCTTGGAATGCGTAGCTAGTTCCAAGCTCTAGAACTCAAAAGTTAAACAGTCATTTGGGAGACAGTGCTTTTGAGATAGTACCGACCTTAAACATTGTCAAAGCTAACATTACCCGCAAGGAGACTCACTCGTGAGTAAAGTTTTCGTTTTAGACACCAACAAACAGCCTCTTAATCCTATCCATCCAGGTAGGGCAAGAATGCTGTTATTTCAAGGGAAAGCTGCTGTATTTCGGCGCTACCTTTTCACCGTGATACTGAAGGAGGAGGCGATCGACTCAAAGATACAGCACTTCCGGGTGTTATGAGGTACAATAAGAATAGATTAAAAAAATACACCAATGAAAGCATATTCAGTAGATTTGCGGACAAAAATAGTAGCAGCCCATCAAGATCAGAAGCTGTCGATCAGAAAAACAGCAGCGATATTTTCCGTCAGTAAAAGCTCTTTTCAGAAACTGGTCAAGCAACAAAAAATAGAGGGAAATTTACAGCCCTTACCCAGGGGGAAACCGAGATACAGTCATTTGAATAATTCCACAGCAGAGTTGATAGAAATAGTGGCAGCACATCCCGATGCAACCTTACTAGAATTGTGTGAGTTATTTGCCCAGAAGACGGGAAATTGGGTGGGTAGAACAGCCATGTGTAACGCCTGACAAAAGTTGGGATTAAATCGTAAAAAAAAACAGTGAGAAGTAGCCAAGCCGGCACAGAAAGAGTCATGAAGTTAAGATTAGAGTATTGGGAAAAAGTTAAGGATATCGACCCCAAAAATGAGCGTATTTTTAGATGAGACTGGAGTATTACGCTTGTTTAACCAGAACTCATGCTTCCAACGAGGAACGAGAGCCTATGCAGTCAAACCATTTTATCGAGGCAAGAAAGTCACAGTAATTGGTGCAATTAGTTTCCAGCGAGTAGTGGCATTAATGACCATAGACAACTCGATGGATAGCCAAGCATTTGAGGTGTTTATCGAGAAATGTTTAGTACCACAATTGTGGTCGGGAGCAGTAGTAGTGATGGATAACTTACCAGCGCATAAAGTAGATTCAATTAAGCCTATGATTGAAGCGGTGGGTGCTTCTATCTTGTGTTTGTCCCCATACTCACGCCTATTTTAATCCAATTGAATTATGGTGGTCGCAACTCAAATCTTTATTGCGACAGTTTTCACCAACCAGCACTAAAATGGTTGACACGATAATTGCTGTGGCTCTTGACTTAATTAATCCGAAACATCTTAAAAACTGGTTTACTAATTGCTGCTACTGTACCTCATAACATCCGGAAGTGCTGTACTTATTTCTGGAAGATTTTACCAGTGCAGTTGAATATCTAAAGCAGAGTTTAAACATCGCACGACAAATCAAAGATAGCCCTAGAGAGGAACGAATTTTAATCAATCTAGGAAAGGCTTACTTTTGCCTTAATAACTTTGCTAAGGCAATGGAGTGTAACCAGCAACATTTGGCTATGTTTCAGACCAATGTCAGATAATTTGTATTAAAAATATACTCTAATTCGGAGCGTGTCTCTTATTCAGTTAGATTGGGAAAATGAATAATCTTGCAGATCGCGATCGACAGACACCACAGAATAGCTTTCAAGAGATTGAGTCCCTAGAAAGAGATTTAGTTCTAGCACGAGAAATTCAAGACAGCCAAACAGAAGCGCAGTTGCTGATTAAACTAGGTAGCATCTATTACTCCGAAAGCAACTACAACCAAGCCTTAGAGTGCTATCAACAAAGTTTAAGCAAAGCCCAGGAAATCATAAATCTCAAGTTAGAAGCGTTGAGTCTGCTTAGTATGGGGTGGGTTTATCAGAGAATAGAAGCAAAAACTGGCAAATTTGAACAAATGCTAGAATGCCATCACCAGTGTTTTGCTATTGCCGAAGAGATTTCAGACCTTTGGTTGCTAGCATCTGTGCAAGTCAGTCTAGGACGAACTTACCAAATTTTGGAAGACTACGACAAAGCCATTTCATATTCCCAACAAGGTTTAGCTATTGCGCAGCAAATAAATGCTTTATCGCTGGAGGAGGGAGCCTCGGAAACTTTAAAAATGGCTAACGAAGCACTGGGAACCGAACAGCAAAATATAGAAAACCAAGATATTTTACCTCCTGGAGAGTTAGTTTTATCGCAAATAGGATTGGCTGCAAATTCTCTGAAGCTTCGCAAAA
>JAUBOG010000729.1:0-2359 GCA_036700105.1 Microcoleus occultus BM001215583 | reverse complement strand
AAAGTCCCCCTTCTTAAGGGGGATTTAGGGGGATCTAGACTTTGCCTAAAAGCGATATTTATCAGGGTTTCAGGCTTAAGTTGACACCAATAGGATCTTGGAGTGGCCAACGGATTTCAGGTGCTATTTTTCCGAATTAGTATCAGATTACGGCTCTAGTTTGGCGCGTACTAAAGATTGGCGCAAGGTTGCTAAATGGCGGGTATGATCGACTTTTACCAAGCGCTGGGAATTGTACAAACTGCGGAACAATTGATTGTTTGCAGGCTCGTTCATTTTCATGAAAGCATTAACTAGCCTTTCGCGCATGGGTGCTGGAATGCGATCGTCTATTACAATTCCGTGGGCGGGAACTCCCGGGACTTTTTGCAGCACTCGCAATTGTTTGCCTTCTTCTGCTGTAATCCAAGGCGGCAGCAAAGCATATTCTGATACGGCTGCTACTTCTGCTTGACCTTTTAAAACTGCTTGCAAAGCGCTGCTGTAACCGTCGCCGTAGGTGACATTTCCGAAGAAAGTTTCCAGCCTATCCGGCCCGGAAACCAATCCTTGACCCACCAATTCTCCGACTGGAAAAATGAATCCCGAACCGGAAGTTCGAGAGGTGAAAGCCATTTTTTTGCCTTTCAATTGTTCGAGAGTTTGTTTTGCCGAAGCTTTCGGGCGCAGGGGGCTGTCTTGACGCACTACAAATACAGAATCATAGGTATTTCCGCCGGAATAATCGCTCCGAACTTCTGCTAAAAACATCCGCGCTTTGGCCAATTGCTCGGCTTTTAATGCCGCTCTCCCTCCTAGAAATGCCACATCTGCTCTGTCTGCTCTCAAAGCTTCTACGGCTGCGGTTTCGTCGCCGATGACTGCTTCTACGGGCATTCCGATTTCTTTTGAGAGTATTGCAGCTACTTGATTGGCTTTGTTTTGCAAATCTGTAGCATCTCTGCGGTTGGCAAAGACGATTCTAACGCGATTTATTGGAGCTTGTGCTCTTAAATCTCGTTGGCTAAGCCCTCGAAGAGGCTCGGTCTTTGGTGTTGTTTGGGCGATCGCTTTTTGCCCGACTCCGACTGTATTAGCAGCCAAACCACCTAGCAGCATCAATCCCGCGCTAGCAGCCGCCAGCACTTTTAACCTTCTATTCATTAATCGCTCTCCTATGCAAGTACAAACGCAACTTAGCTTTTTGATAACAAGTTGCAATAACTGTGATATTAGTTTAAAGCTTTTTTAACAATCGATCGCAACTGTTAATGATAAGTATTTGCAATAGTCGTGATAATAAAAACTTATCAATTAGCAGCCCCCTAAGCTGGTAATCTAAAATCTAAAATCTAAAATCCCTTGAGTGTGAATATTTCTACCCAAAATCCGCTGTCTGTCTGTTTTGACGATGTGGAGGCGGCCGCAAAACGATTGCAGGGAAAGGTTTCCAAGACTCCGGTGCTGACTTCGGCAACTTTCAACCAACGGACGAATTCTCAGGTATTTTTCAAGTGCGAGAACTTTCAGCGCACGGGTTCGTTTAAATTTCGGGGCGCTTCCAATGCTTTGATGCAGCTATCGCCAGCCGAAAAACAGAAGGGAGTTTTGACTTTTTCTTCGGGAAATCACGCGCAGGCGATCGCCCTTGCCGCCCAGTTGCTACAAATTCCTGCTACTGTTGTTATGCCTGCTGATGCGCCGAAAGTCAAGCAAGCAGCGACTCGCGGCTACGGTGCAGAGATTGTTTTGTACGATCGAAGTGAAGTTTCCCGCGAAGAGCTCACCGCCCGAATTGCCGCCGAACGAAACTTGACAATTATTCCTCCTTATGATGACGCGCGGGTGATTGCGGGACAAGGTACGGCGGCGCTGGAATTGATCGCAGAAGTTGGGGAGTTGGATTTGCTGTTAGTTTGCTGCGGCGGCGGCGGTTTGCTTTCGGGATGCGCGATCGCAGCTAAAACTTTGTCTCCGCAGTGTAAGATAATCGGGGTAGAACCGGCACAAGCAGACGATGCGGCGCGATCGTTCCGCACGAAAATCCTGCAAACTGTTACTAACCCGGATACGATTGCTGACGGCGCGCGCACGCCATCTTTGGGGAAATTAACTTTTCCTTTGGTGCTGCATTATGTGGATGATATGGCAACAGTTTCGGAAGAGGCAATTCGCAGTACAATGTTTTTTATGTGGGAACGCATGAAGATAGTTGTGGAACCGACGGGAGTGTTAGCAGCGGCGGCTTTGTTGGATGGAGTTGTGAAAGCTGAAAATGCCAGAGTTGGGGTAATTATCAGCGGCGGAAATGTGGATTTTAGTCATTATTAATATAACCCAAAATCAGGACACGGCAGTGCCGTGTCCCTACAATCGATCG
>JAUBOG010000728.1:0-2379 GCA_036700105.1 Microcoleus occultus BM001215583 | reverse complement strand
CGCAATGCGCACCGGTGCGCATTGCGCACCCTACTAAGAGAAGAGTCATTAGTCAGTTTACCGCTAATCCTCCACTTTCAAAGCCCTTCTTGCCAACTTCACGTAAGTTTTCACAGTTTCATAAGGCATTTCCAAATCAGCAGCAATATCAAACAAAGATTCCCCCAATTCCCGGCGCGCCAAAATCGTCGCCCAAGTTTCAGCAATTTCAGCAGCGCGACTTCCGCCCGTACGCTTTCTGCGCGCCGTAAACTTTTCCGTCAATTCATCTATCCGCGCCGCCAATACACTTTGGATCGACACTTCCGGTAGCGCTTCTGTCAACCAGTGCGATCGCGTTTGTCCCAACCCAAAAGTTGTTTTGTGGCCCGTACCGCAGTAAGGCGCTAATCGCCCCAAAGCATAAAATAATTGTACAAAATCAGGGCGCAATGCAGCCGATCGCCCCAGCCCAAATTCCACAGCCCCTGTGAATCCCGTTACCATGCCTTTTTTACCAGCCGCTACCTTTTGCGACTCCAATTTATGGCGTGTAATAATTGTATTTTCCTCAATCCAATTCAAAAATTCTGCTTGGTCAACATTTATTCCCGAAAAGTTATTCCAGCGGCGCAAATAGCTGTGAAAAACATTTTCTGGAACTGGCAAAGGGAAGTGATGGCTTTTGCTGCGAAAGCTTGTAGGACTTACAAAACTAAGTTTAATGTTGGGCGAAAATGGGTATTCTGATGTTAGCAATTGCTGGTAAGTTGCGGGAACAAAAGCAATATCCCAAGAGCGAATTAGCAGCGGAGCATTTCGCAAATCAATTTCTTGGGGCAAATTTTGCAGCCACTGACTCAGCCACTGCACTACTCGCTTGGAAATTCCCGTGACGTACCAGCGATAAATTCGATCGCCCAAAAGCTGAAATTCTTTGCCGCTGGCTTGCAAATCACCTTCCAATCCCGAAATAGTAAAAGCTTTTTCTGACTGTTCATCATGCAAAAATTGCGATAACTCCGGGTCAGTTTGCTGCACTTGACCTAAAAACCAAGCGTGCAAACCTATAGCATACTGCGCGTACAGAGAGCCAGCAGCGCGGGGGGTCAATTCAAACACCAATCCGACTAATTCGGTGTCAGCCGGCCAAATCGGCCCGGAGTCAGCAGATTTTTTGCGGGGGATCGGGTGCGGGGAAGTTGCCATGAGATGCCAGAAACAGGGACAGCAGTATGATATTTTACCGGATTTTTATCCCCGTTTGGGGATGGTTTTTCTGGGCGGGCGATCGCCCAAATCTTTTCGCCGCTCCAAAAACCGCGCGCGCCGCCAGTTTCCCGAACCGAGACGGAGACAGAAAAATCACTAAAAAACCGACAACCTAAAACCCAGTTTTTGTCAAGATTTTTATCCTTGTAACTAAACAGAAATATCAAGTGTTTAAAATCACATTCTGCGGTACAATTGTCAAAAGCTCGTAGCATCCTCAACTCCGATCCTGAACTATGAACACAACAGAAAAATCAAAACTCTCCAACGAAAAAACTTTGGAGGCGATGAAGAATTTCTCCGAAACCTACGCCAAGCGCACCGGAACTTACTTTTGTTCCGAGCCTTCTGTCACTGCTGTCGTCATAGAAGGACTGGCAAAACACAAGGACGAACTGGGTGCTCCCCTATGCCCTTGCCGCCACTACGAAGATAAAGAAGCCGAAGTCAAAGCCGCCTACTGGAACTGTCCCTGCATTCCCATGCGCGAGCGGAAAGAATGTCACTGTATGTTATTTTTGACGCCAGATAACGATTTCGCTGGAACCAATCAGGAAATTGGAATGGATCAGATTCAAGCTGTCAGAGACACTATGTAGTCGGTTAAGTAGGCGGTCATGAATTGGCAGCAGTTTTGAAAATAGGTCGCTATTTTTCCGATTTTTAAGACTTAGCTATTCAAAAAACGATCGCCGCCTACTCAAACACGCATCCCAACCGAAAATCCCCATATTCTATCGAATGACAGAGGAAATGCCGATCGAGTTTTGGCAAGGTATCGAACAGTTTAACAGCCAAGATTTTTACGCTTGTCACGACACGCTAGAGGCTTTGTGGATGGAAGCTGGCGAACCGGAAAAAAAGTTTTATCAGGGAATACTGCAAATTGCCGTCGCGCTTTATCACTTAAGCAATCAAAACTGGCGCGGTGCAGTAATCTTGCTGGGAGAAGGCATAAATCGGATTAATTATTATCAGCCGAGTTATGCCGAAATTGCAGTTGAAGATTTGCTCGGACAAAGTGTTAAACTTTTGAGCGCTTTGCAGCAAGCAGGCCCGGAAAAAGTAGCAGATTTTTTGCCGCTGTTCGCAGGTACAAAAGTTGCAGGCTTGCAATTGCCGCGAATT
>JAUBOG010000727.1:0-2397 GCA_036700105.1 Microcoleus occultus BM001215583 | reverse complement strand
AAGTTTGGCAAACTAGGTTCAATGATAAAATTGCTTATGGGCATAATGTAAAAGGAGAGCCTTACGAATTGATGAAGTGGAAGGAAGCAAGTGCGGGTGGCTCAATGAGTACAACATTTGAAGACTTTATAAAATTTTATACCGCATTAATTAACAGCAGGGGTATAGATAAAAGTATTTTTAGAGAAATGACAAGCAAGCAGATTAGTATAAAGTCTAGAAGACAATTTGGTCCTCTTGCACAAATAGATGGGACAGAAAACGACGAAATTCAATTGGGATATGGTTTTGGTGTTGGAACATTTCTTACTCCTTTTGGTAGAGCCTTTTTTAAAGAAGGACACGACGATGGCTGGGGACATTATTCAATATGTTTTCCTGATAAAAAAATTGCAGTTGTAATTATGACAAACAACGACAACGGGGAAAGTATATTTAAAGAATTATTAGAATACAGTATTGGAGATAAATTCACACCTTGGCGATGGCAGAACTATATTCCGTATAATTATATCCCACCACCAATTAGTCATCTAATCAAATTAACTCCACAAGACTTAGATCAATACATTGGGACCTATTCAAGTAAAGAATTACCTATAAATATTAAGATTACCAGAAATGAGTTGAACCTTATTGCAGAGGCAACCGGACAAGTACCTTTTGCACTACGGGCAATTGAGAAAAATCAATTCAGTTATGAAACTGAAGGAATAGTCTTAGTGTTTAGCCTACAAGAAAAAACAATGATTCTAAAGCAGTCAGGAAAGATTTATACATTTAGAAGGGAATAAAACATTCTTCAATTCCCTGTTTAAGCTTCGTACAGTAATACCTAGATATTCTGCTAAGTCACTCTTTTTAAAATTCACCTTTTGTTCATCGAGTAAGATTAGTAGATTTTGTAAAGAAATCTGTAGTGTGTTAAGTTGCTGACTAGAAGCTCGTGCTGCAGTTTTTTGTAATCTTCTTGCAAGTTCTACCATTGTATTAACCCCCTAAAGGACTGGATTCAAAATTAAAATCAATTTTGTAATCATAACTTTAGGAAACATGTCAAGAGTAAACCGCAAATTTAGCCCAGAGGAACGCCTTTCTATTTTGCAAGAAGCAGAAAGAGAAGGGACAGTTGAAACCAGTCGTAAGTACAATTTATCTCCATCACTAATATCTAAGTGGAAGGAGCGTTATTTAACCAAAGGAGCTGCAGGCTTGAAGCCTCAGTATAACCGAGTAGATCCACAGGTAAGAGCATTGGAAGAAGAGAATGAGCGTTTAAAACGCATAATAGCCCGTCAAGCATTAGAGCTTGAAGTAAAGGGTGAGCTGCTAAAAAAAACACCTATTCAAATCAAACCAAGATAGCAATGGTACATCAGTATCAACAAAAGATTGGTCTCAAAAATTTATGCCAATGGGTTCAATTGCCACTGAGCAGCTTTCATTATAAACCGTTGGCAGGTAAGCCAGGGGCTAAACCAAGCTTGTACACAAAAATGCTAGATGGTAAGGTTGTGGTAAATGATGAAGTGATTGGTTCCATTAAAAAGTTATTGAGTGAAGAATTTGTTTGCTACGGGTATAAAAAAGTGAGTGCTTCATTGAAACAATTGAAGTATTTGATCAACGACAAGAAAGTATATCGCTTGATGGATGAGAATAATTTATTGTTAGGTAAAGTCATTAGAACTACAGGGAAACGCCAGTTTGTGAAGCACCGGAAAATTACTGCTACCTGTCCCATGGATTACCTTTGCTTAGATATTAAATACTTATGGGTGCATGGAGAACAGCGATGGTATTATCTTCTGAGCGTGATTGACGTTTTTAGTAGAAAAATAATAGCGTGGATACTTCAACGCAGTATTAAACAAATTGATGTGATTAATATCTTTAGAAGAATTAATCAACAGCATCCAATTAAAGGCGTAAATATCAGAAATGATAATGGCTCACAATTTTTAGCAAATAGCGTAAAAAGATATTTATCAAGTGAAGAAGCTAAACAAGAATTTACCCATATAGCAACTCCTCAAGAAAATAGTTACATCGAAGCTTACCACAGTATCTTACAATCAGAGGTAGTTGAACGTTTTGAATTATGTAGCTATTATGAAGCTAAAATAATCATGACCAACTATGTTGAATTTTATAACACAAAACGAATACATGGTTCCCTGAATATGAAAACACCTCAATCAGTTTGGGATACCTGGAACTCACAAAATAATACCTCAACAAAGGGCGAAAGAATGTCCTTACAAACAGCATTGAGCCCTTTGTTGGAAAACACAATAAAAAATTTAATTATTAACCAAAAATGTCAAACCTTTAACATCATTTAATCCAAGAATTAGGGGGTTAATACACCATAGTGTGAGTGTAAAATAAAACAGT
>JAUBOG010000075.1:2905-18507 GCA_036700105.1 Microcoleus occultus BM001215583 | reverse complement strand
CTCAAAGTCCCCCTTATTAAGGGGGATTTAGGGGGATCTAGCCTCAGATAAAAGCGAGATTTCTCAGGCTTCAGACTTGATTTGACACTAATGAACACTGCTGTGTCCCTAAAGCATAGGGCTATAATTTCGCCACAAACAGCGGAATATGTTAATAATTGAAAATAGGTAAGAAATGCTGACTGCTGTTGTAATTATCAATTTAATGATATCTCTGACCTGTTTTTATATCGCAGCGAAAGTGTGGAAAATTAGGCGGACGATCGCGCTTTTTGAAGTTCGGATCGCAGCAATCGAGCGCTGTAGCAGCAATGTCCTCAGTAAATCGCCGGATTTCTTGGCAAAAAGGCAGCAAGGTGCTCGCCAACTGCGACGGCGCTATCAACAATTGGAACTGCAACTGCAACAGGTTCAGCAACTTTTGGAATTGCTGGGTTTGGGACGGACGCTTTGGCGGCGGCGCGCTCGAGCTTTGAGGTAAGCTATCCTAAAACTGCCGCATCTGGTTTAAATGCAGGATTGTTTCTTGATTTTTCTGGCTTGGCAAACGGCTGCGATCGGGCTTTCGGCCTAAAATTGGTGTATGGAGAGTAGTTATAAAAATGTCAAATAAACGTTCGGGATTATTTATTGGCGGTTTGTTGGTGGGTTCTGCGATCGGGGCCGTGACTGGGTTGCTGATCGCACCGCGAACGGGCAAGGAGACGCGGCAGATATTGAAAAAATCGGCCGAAGCAATGCCTGCGTTGGCGGAAGATTTATCGACTAGCGTACAATTGCAGGCCGATCGGCTTTCTGAAACTGCAATCCGAAATTGGGACGAAACTTTGATTAGACTTAAAGAGGCGATCGCGGCGGGTTTGGAAGCGACTCAGCGGGAACGCCAAACGCTGTCGGAAACTGAGGCCGAAGTGAGTCCGCCGTCGCGCCCTCCCGCCCGCTAACTGACGCTAGCTGTCACGCATCGCTCATTGCTGTGAGGGACGGGCAGGATGCCCCTCCCACAATAATTTCATCGCGCATTGACTGTAAAATTAGAGGCACAGCAGCTTATGAATTCCCAAACCTCAAATCCGAGATTCAAGTGAGTGACCCTATATTCTGGCTAGGACTTTCGATTTTGCTAGTAGCAGTTAGCCTGACTGCTGTGTTAGTGACTTTAATACCTGCGGTGCAAGCACTAGCAAGGGCGGCCCGCAGCGTGGAAAAGCTAGCGGACACGCTTTCTCGCGAGTTTCCGCCTACTTTGGAGGCGATTCGGCTGACGGGGCACGAAATTAGCGAATTGACGGATGATGTCAGCGATGGGGTGCAAAGTGCGGGGGAGGTTGTGAAACAGGTCGATCGCAGTCTTGGTAGCGCGAAAAAGCAGGCGCAAAACGTGCAAGTTACAACTCGCAGCGTGGTGACTGGGATTAAGGCTGCTTGGAAAACTTTAACTCGCAAGCCGCCGATGTCTGGGAGGGTCCGAGGGGGCGATCGGTTGTCGCCGAGTCAAAGAAGTGCGATTTCGCTGAGGGATTCGGGTTTGGATGACAGGTATTCTGGGAATTACGTTACGGGCACGAGCAATGGGGAATCGCCGCGGTTGAGGAATAGCGAGGGTTCTAGTTTGCCGGGGGATAGTGAAGATTTTGAGCAAGTGCGATCGGGCGATGCTTGATAGTCGATCGTCTTTTACCTTGATTGTTTCAACTGTTGAATTTCCTCAATACTCAATCCGGTTGTTTGGGCGATCGTTGGTTCGTCTAACACATCCAGAAGTTTTTTCGCAATGTCGATCGCTTTTTCCTTCGTAGCCTGTGAAACAGCCTGTGAAACAGCCTGATTCACCGCTTTAGTAATAGCATTTCGCTGGTCTTGTATGTAAATTTCCTGATGTTCTAAATCTTCCAACTCTTTGCGGGTCAAATCAGCCCGATTCGCAACTTCAAAAGCTTTCTGAATAGCCGGAATTTCTCCCATTTGTTCGGGTACAACTTCTAAACTTTTGGCATTTTTCAGAAAATAGATCCACTTATCGGTTAGCGTTTCTAATTCATCGAGTTTTTTGCCAAATTTAGGTAATTCCACAAACACTAACTCGATATCGTAAATTAGATAATCCACCAGAAAATCTTTTTCTTTGAGGATAAATCTGGAAATTACTTTTTCGAGATTGGGAAACATTTCAAAGTCAGTAATAGTTAAGGCGATTACCGGATTTAGCAGCGTGTAATCTGCTCCCGTATCGAGTTGAATCGAATAAGCTTTCGCAGCATTGTACAAAATCCGCTTTTCAAAACCTTCTACATTCAATACCTGCATTTCGATAATGACTGTTTGCTCGTTATTCAGCTTGGCTCGGATATCTAAATAAGTATCTTTAACTCCTCTAATTTTGGGCGCTTGATAGGGATTGAGGATTTCTAAGGATTCGATCGCAGAATTGCCTTGGTAGAGGATGGCGTTGAGAAAACTGATGAGGATTTCTTTGTTTTGTTCGTCGCCGAAGATTTTTTTAAAGGCAAAATCTGTTTTGGGATTGATAAATCTCATTTTTTAAACCTCCAATTTGAAGCGCTCGCTATCGATTATAATTATACCATTTATACTGTTTGATTGAGGGTTTTTTCAGATGGCCAAGCTTTTCTGTGAGATTGGTGGTTGAGGCCGATCGCACATCTAGTCTTTTTTATCCAAATCTTCTGTTTTTGGAGTTTCTGAAGTTGAGGGGAATTCTAGTCGAATGTTAATATCAATTGATACTGTACTTTCTTTAAAACCTATATTAACTATTTTTATTAATGCTTCTGTAGGTACAGAATTATTTATTTTAAATTCAGGAGAAGACTGAGTTTTATATCCGGCTTCCTGTAGCCGATCGCAAATATTGCGCCAATTTCCGACAGGTTCGTTAGGTACATCTGCGATTTTTTTTACATATTGGTATAAAGTTTTACATAAATAAACCTCAGCACTTTTGGAAGTCTGAAAGAGTTGGCGGGCAATTTCGGCCGGGCTGCAACCGGAAAGTAATCCTCGGAGGTAGAGTTTTTCGGTTTCTGTGAGTCCCCGGCGCGATCGGGGAGAGATTTGCCGTTTAGCTTCTGCAAAAGCTTGGTACAGCCTTTCTAAGTCCCAGTTTTTCGCGGCTTCGGCAAATAAGTCTTCCTTGGATGCCATTGTCGGATGTGTTGAGATGTGACTAACGACAGCATAACCGAAATTGCTAGCGTTTGTTAGTTGCTTGCTAGGTTTAGCTGGTGTAGTATTTTACTAACGACTAAATAAATAAGTGCAAATACTTAGATAAACGGGTAAGTGCGATCGCGATCGTTCAAATTTTCCCTATTTAGTTATCTCCCGTTAGGCAAACAGTTAAGTTTTGACCGTTACAAGAGGTATTCCAATGGCTAAACATGAAGAAGTAGCGAAAGCGGCAGGTTCCGCTGCTGCGGGTGCTGCTGCGGGTGCTGGTGTGGTAGCTGCTACAGGTTTTACGGCAATTGGTGCTATTGGTGGAGGTGCTGGTATGGGTGCTGCTGCTGGCCCTGTTGGTGTAGCAGTAGGTGCGTTAGCAGGTTTGGCATTTTACGGGATTAGCAAGGCTTTTTCTGACTAAACCTTTTAAGAGGAGTGTGCAATTCCTGCTTACTCCTCAGATTTTTTCAAATTGTACATGGCTGAAATTTTTACAGCTTTTTTTATTCAATTACGATTATTAATTTATGTCTTCTCAAGAGTTTCAAGCAGCATACAACAGTATTTACAGTACAGGCAATTTCCTCTTACAATATCTCAAAGAATTTCGAGATGGACTCCGCATTCAGGGAGATGAAAGTCAAGGGCTACAAAGCATTGAATATGAAATTAACAAAGCTTTAAAGGCTTTGCAAGATCAGAAGTATCAAGTAGCCGTCATTGCAGCAATGAAAGCTGGCAAAAGCACCTTCTTAAATTCTATCATCGGTGCTGACGTGCTGGCGAGTGAAACGGCCGCCTGTACTATCTGCCGTACAGATGTCCGACACATTAAACCGGGTGAAACTCCCAGACTTCTAGAGTATCGAGAAGGAGAAAGAAAACAAGTCATTCTTGTTGAGGGTGACGCTGGCGAAATTCAGCAAAAATTCCTGCTGCGTACCCGTGAAATTCGAGAACAAGGCAATCCCGACAACACGACACGCTTTGAGATAGAGCATCCAATTGAAGCAATTAGCGGATTATCTTCTCTTACAGGCTTTACCTTAGTTGATACTCCCGGCCCTAATGAGTGGGAGTCTGCAAACTTCAACATTAATGCACTGAAGCAAACAGCACTAGAAGCACTGCGAACCTGCAATGCAATTCTGTTTGTTTTAAACTACGCTTCCTACAAAGATAATGCGGTTGCCGATTTGTTTAAGGATGTTGTTGAAAATCGCAAAGATTTTATAGCTGAGAACACGGGAAAAATTTACTTTATTTTGAATAAAGTTGACCAAAAAACAGAGAGAGACAAAGAAATTGCTGATGTCATTAAAGATTTAGAGCGAGAGTTAGTCGGCTTTGGCTTTCGCAATCCAGTTATTTACCCTGCTAGTTCTCGACAAGGACTTCTAGCGAAACTGATTCAGCAAGGAAAGGCCACTGACAGCGAAATCAAAGACTTTAAAAAATTCTTTAGTGCTAGGTATGCCACGGAAGATGAGGAAGGAAACCAGATTATTCCTGCACCCCGTAAAATTGCACCGCAAGCACTAGCAGATAGCGGTATCCTGAACATTCAAGAAACAGTCATTCAAAGGATTACGCAAAATTCTGGCTGGAATTTATTGAGTGAGGTGGTGGCAGAAATCGATAAAGCTGCTAAGGCAATTGAGGATACTCTGAATACAGAAATTAAAGGTTGGGAAATGGGGATTGAATCCCTCAAACACAAAGTAGAAGAGTACAGGAAACGCTCAGAAAATGCGAGGAGCCGAGTTGAGTTAGTCAAAAAAACTGTCGAGCAAGAAAAACAAATACTAATCCAAGGATTTAGTCAAGGAATTAACACATTTGCGGATCAGGCTAAAGCTCAGATAGGCAGTGAGATTCATAAGATTGCCGAATCTCAATCCGCTAAATCTCCTAAGTCAAAAAAAAATCCCTTATTGCTCAAACCAGTAGAAGTGAAGACTAACAATGGTGGTTTTGGACAAATAGTGGGAGAAATTGCAGAAACACTGTTAGGATTCATACCTCCTTTCGGTCCAGTATTAGGAAAAGCATTCAAAGTCACTACATCTTTGTTGGATGCACTGAGTGAGTCTATTCCAGAAGCTTTCAATACCTCTGTTTCTGAACAGATTGTTGATAGTGAAGAGTTTGATCCGTACATTATTCGGTGTAAAACTAAGGCTGAAGCTGAAAAAATAATTCAAACAATTAATAAGTTTTGTCCGCCCTATATTCAAAGTTGGTGGATAGATACTCAGGATGAATTAGTTCGAGACGGGACGAATATCCGCGAAAAATTGGCAATGATAATTCAAGAAGATATTCAAAAAATATCAGATGAACTATCTAATTATCTGGGGGATACTTTAGAAGTCAAACTGAACATCAACTCGATTCAGTTTCCAAGTTTTGATTTTCCTGGAATTGATGCACGAATTAAAGATGTACAAGTGGCAGTCGTAGAAATAGAAAGGAAAAAAGGTAAAAAAAGTCGTTGTTGTGACTCCGACCAAGTCTATTATACTGATGAACCAGTTACCAAAAATCGCAATTTTTTTGAAGTTAATTTACGGCAAACATTAGAGTCAATAAATCTAAAAATAGATCGGCAAACTTCTAGAAACAGAGATTTGTTAGAACGAGTTATTAATAAACAGGTTTCTGCTGATTTCAGAAGTGCCGAAAAGCAAATCAATGATTACATTCAAAGGTTTCAAAATGACTTCGATCGCGTTTTGAAGGAACGGGAAACGAAAGAAGCAGAAGCGCCGGAAATTCTAGCTCGTCTTGAGTATCAAAAAGCCAAGCTTATTGAGTACCTCAGTCAATTAAGTTCGATTCGGGAATCTCTCAATCGTTGGAAGCCAGCTAAGTAAAGTTAGAGAAAGTGCGATCGCCCTTATTGTCCGAAAGTGCGATCGCGCTTATAGAACTTCTATTCCCCTCACATTACTAAGCAACTGCGAGTTCATATTGCAGAACTAAAATTTCATCTGCTTTCAAAATAGCCATAGCATATTCAATCCCTTGACTATCAGCAAACTCCACTAAATACTGACATTCCTTTCCCGTATCATACACTTCGACAATAGTTCCCACAAGTCCTACTGGCAAACTAGAAACAGATTCGTATTCCGGTTCCACTAAAGTTAATCGCGTATTTGAAACAGGCTTGAGAATCGCCACAGAATCCAAAAGTCTAAAGTTTTTTATCATGGTTTAAAAAAGCTGAAATCAAACGAGGGTTAGAATTAGTCAAAGTAATTTCCCAAATTGTCCGAAGCTCAATCCCCGCTGTATCGGGTACAGTCCAATCAACTTTAAACTGTTGCCCAAAATCAGTAGTATTTTCTTGGACAACTTCACCTTCAATGGCTGCTTTTTGAATAAGCTCTTGCAAAACTTCTGGATTGTTAGCCGTGATTCCCAAAACCGATGCAAAGACTCTGGCTTTGTGTTTTCTGCGAGAATGCTCTGGATTTAAGCAGTAGCCGACTAGCTTTTGCAGAGAAACTTCAGCCCGATCGCCATTGGGTAGTTTCATTATAACTGCTGCTCACCCCCTAATTAGTCTCAATTTTTCTTGTAACGGAGATGGTGGACTGTTGCGCTTTAATTCTTCCACAATAGCTCGACTTTCAGCAGTGTGACGATCGATTTCTTCTCGACGATCGTAATAATAGGTCATTGCTGCATGAACCGAGGCCAGTGGCAGATCGTACTTTCCCGCGATTTCTTCTATAGAAATCCCCATTTTGAGATACATTTCGGCGATGTGTGCTACAGCAATTCGATGACCGGCAATGCACGGCTTACCGCCAAGCACCCCAGGCGTGATTTCAATATGTTCTGTGATGACGGATTCCTTAGACATTATAGTTAAAGTCTCTTAAAAGTAATATTTAAGCTATTTAATGTTAGCACAAACAGATCCGGAGATTTGCTGCTGCTTCTCGATTTATAACGCTCGTCTTCCTCAGCCGCCCATGCAAAGCAGTTATATTCTTGAGATTTGGGACGGATTATATTGTCTGACAGTTATTGCTACAGTTTTGGAAAAAGGCCGATCGCCCTTTTGGAAAAAAGTGCGATCGCCCCTCAATACATTTTAATTCGCTGCACCGTATCCCGAAGCAACAATCATCGACCCAATACCCGAATCGCTGAAGATTTCTTGCAGCAAAGCGTGTTCCAGGCGACCATCAATAATATGAGCAGCCTTAACACCCTGAGCTAAACTCCGCACGCAACAATTAACCTTCGGAATCATCCCCCCAGACACAATCCCAGACTCAATTAACTGTCGGGCCTCTTGAATATCTAACTTCACAATCAAACTGTCTGGCTGGTGATAATCCTCTAAAATGCCAGCAGTATCAGTCATCAAAATCAACTTTTCCGCGCCCAAACCAGCCGCAATCTCCCCAGCTACCGTGTCAGCATTAATATTGTAAGATTGACCGTGTTCATCCGCCGCCACACTCGACACCACCGGAATATATCCGCTGTTAACCAAAGACTCCAAAATCTGGATTTTTACGCCGCTGACTTCGCCCACAAACCCAATTCCCTCCCGGCCATCAGGACGAGCTTGAATCAGATTGCCATCAATGCCGCACAACCCTACCGCCTTGCCGCCAGCTTGGTTAATTAACGAAACAATTTCCTTATTCACCTTCCCCACCAAAACCATCTCCACGACTTCCATCGTCGCGGCATCAGTCACCCTCAAACCATCCTTAAATTGCGGCTCAATGCCCAGCTTTTCCAGCCAAATATTAATTTCCGGGCCGCCGCCGTGAACCACCACCGGACGCATCCCCACGCAGGATAGCAGCACGATATCCCGGATTACCTTTTCCTTGAGACGGCCATCTTTCATCGCCGCACCGCCGTATTTGACCACAATCGTGCGGCCGGCAAACTGTTGGATGTAAGGCAGTGCTTCTGAAAGCACCTGAACCCGATTGGTTTCTACGTTCCGCGCAAAATCGCTGTGTTTGAGCATATGAGGACAAATGGCTAAAAACTTAAGTCTAAAGTTTAATGTGTCCAGCAACTATCCACAAACGCAAAAATAAGGAAGTAGTCATTAGTCAGCAGTCATTAGTCAGATTAATGCCCGATGCCCGATGTCCAATTCCCAATTCCCTGTTTGCCCGATCGCCCGAACCCGAATTTAAATAGGTTTTCTTAATAATTTTACTTGAATCTTTCTATTCTAACTTATACAATTCTTGCTAGAGTAAATAAATGTATCGCTACCCTGATTTACTTAACCTTTTATGTTAACTGCTGTCGCCCCGGATTCCGAAAACCTTCAGTACCAGCTACCATCAGACGCTGACTCGTCCCCCCGGATGACCGTATTTTGCGATTTAGACGGGCCGATCGTCGATGTGTCCGATCGCTACTACACCACCTATCAACAGGGATTGGCCGACACTCAAGCAGCGTACCGCACCCGGGGAATCAACCTCAACCTGCAAATCCTCAGCAAACAGCAGTTTTGGCAAATGAAACAAAACCGAGTGCCCGATACTGAAATAGCCAAAAGTTCCGGCTTGCGGGGAGAAGAAATTCACGTTTTTCTCGGATGCGTGAGTCGGATTGTCAATCAGCCCGACTTGTTGTACTTAGATCGCATCCAGCCGGGAGTGCAGTGGGCGATCGCACTTCTGCACTCTCGCGGCGTGCGGCTGATTTTAGTCACCCTGCGACCGAGAAATCAAGCCGTTCAACTGTTGCAAAATTACGGTTTAGCCAGACTGTTTACCAGCATTCGCGGCACTCAGATGCCGGATGCTGCTTATCACAACTACACGGCCTTAAAAACCGAATTGTTGGCTGAAGTTGCAGAAGAATTTGAGTCATCTTTGGGTTCGGCTTGGATGATTGGAGATACCGAAGCAGATATCCTCGCCGGACAAGCATTGGGAATACCGACAATTGCCGTTACCTGCGGCATTCGCAGCCGCCACCAACTGCAAAAGCACCAGCCTAATTTCATTCTTAGCGACTTGATTATTGCCGTTCATCACTTACTGGGTTCGGCGCAGCGGGCGATATTAGACTGACTAAAGTTAACAGTTAACTGTTATTAGTTATTAGTTATTAGTTATTAGTTAACTATTGACTGTTGACTGTTAACTGTTGACTGTTAACTAATGACCAATGACCAATGACCAATGACCAATGACCAATGACCAATGACTAATGACTAATGACTAAGATTTTTCTACATTCTTCGTCATTTCCCACAAGCGATTCAGGGGAAAATAAATCACCGGAGCCCACAGACTGCTGAGAATAGCAGAACACAAAGCCACTCGCTGACGATCGCTCCAAATTTCCACTAAAGCTCGATCGCCCATAGCCAGAAATTGCAGCCCCATCACCGTTTCCGCTACCACCGCCATCCCAAACACAATTAAGGCGATCGGAATCGGATCTCTTTCGACAATATCAGCCGGAATCGACCAAGTTTTCAGCAACACAACTGTCAAGACTCCGACAGTAACTAGACTCACAGCGTGGCTGGGGTGAGGAGCCGTCATCCCATCTTGAAGAAACCCCAAAACCAAGCCCATGCTAGCAGCTCCCAAAACTGTACGTTTCCGTTTAATACTCCAAGCTACCACCCAAATTAACAGCCAGTTCGGGCTAATTCCCAGCAATTCCATCCCTGGCATCCGAGCGGGTAATATCAGTACGCACAGCATCACAGATACAAATGTAACGGCGAAGTTGAGAAATTGGCGCGATCGCGCAGACATCCTAGATAAAGCCTTCATGGCTGCTTTGCTCCCCCAGACTGTGCAGCAGATTCACCGTCGTTCGCCTTTTGTTCGGCTTCCTTAGAGTGGGGATAAACCACCGCCCACTCCAGAGAATTCATCGGTGCAGAAAACTCAACAACAGCTTCGGGAGCCGGAGTTTTATTCAGATCCACCGAAACCACTTTTCCCACCGGCAAACCAGGAGGGAACAACTGACTGAAAGAAGAAGTTGAAACCACATCCCCAGCCTTGACATTGGGAACATTATCAAAAAACTCCATCACAGCCTGATTTCCACCTTTACCGCGCATAAAACCCATGTTGCGGCTGCGGGTAATTCCAACACCCAATTGACTCGTCGGATCGCTGGCTAACAGCACCAAGCTCGTATTAGGAGTAACGCTGACAACCCGACCTACCAAACCGCCGGGGCCCATCACAGTAAAATCAGTTTTGATGCCATGATTACTGCCGCGCCCCAAGGTTACTTGCTGCCACCAGTGGTCGGCACTGCGACCGACAATAGGAGCTACAATCCCTTTAGGTTTCTTGGCTGAAACGTAACCTAAAAGCTCTTTTAACTTCTGATTTTGAGTTTCTGATTCTAATAGCTGCGCTTGCAATTCTTGAGTGCGAGCCGAGAGCAGTTGTTCTTGCCCGGAGGCGTTGGCTTGAAACGGACGAGTCACCCAGTTGTAAACTTCAAATAGTGGAGCACCTTGTGTTTGTCGAACTCCCCAAGCGGCAGTTACAGCTAAACCCAAAATAGCAATTGGCAGACGCAGATCCCACCACCTGCGGAGTGTGTTTTTTAGCATAATTTCAGTAATCTAAAATTGTTATGTCAGGATTTTAGATTTTAGATGGCAGACCTATTTCTAAATCCAAAATCCCAAATTTGTTAACTACATATTGCGCGAGGACTGCCCGCTGAAAACCCGTTCCAACTGTTTGTTTTCCAATACCCTACCCGTTCCCAAAACCACGCAGCACAGCGGATCGGCTGCCACGTGAGTGACAATTCCCGTTTCGTGACTGATCAGAGTATCTAAACCTTTCATCAGCGCCCCGCCGCCGGCGAGCATAATTCCCCTGTCAATAATATCTGCTGCTAATTCCGGGGGGGTGCGTTCCAAAGTACGCTTGACAGCTTCCACAATTACTGAAAGCGGTTCCGACATACTTTCGCGAATTTCTGGGCCTTTGATCGTAACAGTTCGCGGCAGACCGGAGAGCAGGTGCAAGCCCCGGACTTCCATCATCACATCGTCATCCTCTAGAGTTGGATATGCTGAACCCACCTGAATCTTAATTTCTTCAGCGGTGCGTTCGCCGATGACTAAATTGTGAACTTTTTTCATGTATTGGACGATCGCCTCGTTGAGTTCGTCTCCGGCTACCCGCACTGACTCGCTGATCACCGTACCTTGCAAACTCAAAACCGCAACTTCCGTCGTACCGCCGCCGATATCTATAATCATATTGCCAGTCGCCTCAGCCACAGGCAGTCCAGCCCCGATCGCCGCCGCGATCGGTTCATCAATTAACCGCACTTCTCTAGCACCGGCCTGAGTCGCCGCCTCAATGACAGCACGCCTCTCTACTCCGGTGACACCGCTGGGGATGCCAATAATAATCCGCGGCGAAACTAAGGTTCGGCCTTCGTGAACTCTGCGGATAAAAGTCTTGAGCATCAATTCGGCCGTATCGAAGTCTGCGATTACCCCGTCGCGAAGCGGGCGCAGTGCTATAACATTCCCAGGAGTGCGCCCGAGCATTTTTTTAGCATCTTCTCCGACAGCCAGCGGTATTTTTAAGTCTTGGTCGATCGCGACTACAGAAGGTTCTTGGAGAACAATACCTTTACCGGATACATAAACGAGCGTGTTAGCAGTACCGAGGTCGATACCCATATCTCTAGATAAGGAAAATCGATTGAGAAGACCCACTGATTTGTACCCCCCCAAACTAAAATACGATTGTGTGCAATAATGTTGTTACAAAAGTGTAACCGAGGTGGATTCTATTACGTTTTCGATCCTGAGTCTAGTCAGAAATGTACATTGTCGAGTACAGGTTGAGCGCAAACTCGCCAATCATCCACAATCAATATGTTCTGGTAAGTGGGTGTAAAATCAGGATGAAGCCATTAGCAGCAATTTTCCAAGTTCAGTTTGGAGGCTAGCGAGCGTATGGCAGAGTTTAACTACATCACCGATCGACCACATTCCCGAAAAAGTTTATGAGTCTTAATGTTGTGACTTTAGTAGGCCGCGTCGGCGGCGACCCGGACGTGAAGTATTTTGAGTCGGGTACCGTTAAGTGTAATTTGACGCTGGCAGTCAACCGCAGAACCAAAAACAGCGATCAGCCAGACTGGTTCAATCTGGAAATCTGGGGCAAAACAGCGCAGATTGCTGCTGATTACGTCCGCAAAGGCTCTCTAATTGGCGTAACAGGCTCTTTGAAGTTCGATCGCTGGCAAGACCGCAATAGCGGCTCAAATCGCTCGAAGCCAGTAATTAAAGTAGACCAGTTAGACTTGCTCGGTTCCAAACGCGACAACGAGTCCGGTATGTCGCAAAACCACAGCGAATTCTAATTTTTGGGGAATTTGGGAAGTAATATTTGGGAATTGGGTAGCGGCTGGTGAGTTCAGAAAAGCTAGAAATTGTTCAAACTGAGTATCAAGCTGGCCGAGTAGCTTTTGAGAGCGGCCGGTATGCTCGAGCTGTGCAGAGTTTAGAAACAGCGGCAGGTTTGGTCGATCGCACTTCCCGGTTGGGCGGCGAGGTGCAGATGTGGCTGGTGACGGCCTACGAAGCCTCTGGCGACACCGAAAGGGCGATCGAGCTTTGCCGCAAACTCACCCGCCATCCCCGCCAAGAAACCCGCCAGCAAGCAAAGCGGTTGCTGTTCATTCTCGAAGCTCCCAAACTCGCTATCCCTCCCGAATGGATGGTGAAAATCCCCGATTTGGCAGCTTTAGACGAAAATCAATCAATCAGTTTTCAAGCCAATCCCAACGCTGATATCAAGTACGCGAAACCGAAGCCCGCCGTGCCCGAACCCGTAGATTTGAGTCAGGTTAATACGAAAGATAACAGGTTTATCTGGGTGGCGTTAATTGCGATCGGGCTAATTTTAGGCGGATTATTTATTAGTTATTAATCATTTTTGGAAGTGGATTCGCGAAAAAACCGGGTTTCTGCGATCGGCTGGTAGCGATCGCTAGTTCTTGAGTAGAGTGCGAGATGTGAGTTAACATAGGAGTTAAAAAGCTCCACATAACGATCGCGGACGATCGCCACAAGCTGTGGGTTCCATCTACAATCTACAATTTACAATCCGATGACTTCACTCCCGCCCAACCGCGCCAAAACACTCAAAGAAGCTTACCGCGCTTGCGATGTCAAGCCTCTAACGGGCGATGATATTGCACGATATTATGTTGATTTGTCCGCAGTACGCAACACAGTGGCGATCGAGGATGTTAGCACGGAGTTGGATATTCAAGAACCGGGAGAATTTAACACAATTTTGTTTACCGGACATCGAGGATGCGGCAAAAGTACAGAGTTAAAACGCATTCAGTCGCGGTGGGAAAATGACTATCGGGTGATTTACATAGAATTCGACCAGGAACTAGATGTTCTTGATGCTGAATATACCGATTTATATTTGCTGTTTATCAACAAAGTAGCTGATGATTTAACTAAATTACGATTGAAGTTTGACCCCAAACTTTTAGAGCGTTTTGAATCGTGGTTTAAAGAAGTCACTAAAGAAACAGAAGAAACTGTTCAATCTTCCATTAGCATCGAAACTGAAGCAAGTGCAGGCGCAGAAATTCCATTTATTTCTAAGTTGACAGCCAAATTGCTCGGTCAAATCAAAGGTTCTAGTCAACAAAAACAGGTGATTCGTGAAACTCTTCAGCGCAATCTATCCCGCTTGCAAACAGATATTAATTTGTTATTGAAAGATGCTTTTCAGAAGCTGAGACAAAAATATCCAGACCGCTATGAGAAAGGATTTTTGGTAATTGTTGATAACTTAGACCGTGTTATTCCAAAAGTTGCCAATCATTTGTTTTTTGATTACGCTCCTCAACTCCAAGAACTAGACTGTACAATTATCTATACAGTGCCGATTTCGGTAATTTATTCCTATAAAAATGTCAGCAATTTATTTGATAGCAATCCCAACATCGTGCCAATGGTGAATATTTATGAATTTAATCGCAGTGAATGCGATTTAAATTACAATCAGCAAAGATTAGAGGGAGTTGCCAGTTTGATCGAGCAGCGGGTTGATGTGAATGCTATATTTGCCGATCGCCAACAGTTGCTAGATTTGGCAAAAGCTAGTGGCGGTCATGTGCGACAATTGATGCAGACGACTCGATCGGCTTGTCGCACGGCCGTTACTCGCAGACATAGTAAAGTTTTGGCTGAAGATGTTACTTACGCTTTAAACCAACAGCAATTTGATTTTGAAAGGTCTACTCCTACGCCGGAGTATTATACAATATTAGCGCAAGTTTGCCTCGAAAAAGATATTGCTAAAGATGAAATAGGACAAAATTTATTATTCAATATTTCCGTTTTGGAATACAACGGAAGTAGCCGGTGGAATTATGTCAACCCACTCGTAAAACAAAGCTATGCTTTCCAACAAGCCCTGGCATCAATTCAAGGAAATCCCTGAAATACATCAGCAAAGGATAATTGAATTCAATCAAGAATCTTTTGACCAATTGCTGACGTTTGTCGATATTGTTCCCGACGATGCCTTTGATTTGGGATTTATTCAAAGTAATTTTGCGAAGGATAGAGATGCGATTATTCAGGCTTTAATTAACCATCCCGATTGTCAAGAGATGCAGTTTGAAATTTGGGATTTTCCCGATCCGAATATGCGGTTTTTGCTGGATGAAATTCTGAAGGTTTTGCCAAAAGTCAAGGTTCAACCAGACAAAAAGTTGATTTTCATTGTGCGGGGAGTGGAAAATGCGATCGGGATGACGGGGGAATATCCGCCGATGCTGGTAGATTTTAATTGGGTGCGAGATGCTTATCCGGTTAAAGTGCCGCATCCCATGATTTTTTGTTTGCCCGATTATGCGATTACGCGAGTTGCTAATTATGCGCCGGATTTCTGGGCCTGGAATTCGGGAACTTTTGTGTTCAAAACTCCTGTAAATACTAGAGATGATGCGATGTCTCAAACTCTGGATGCTAGCAAAGGAATTAGCAATTGCGAGTTGCCGGAAAAGCAGGAACGGATCGATTTATTGAAAAGGTTATTGATTGAATATACTCCGTCGAATGGGCGCGAAGAAACTCAAGATGATTTGAGAACTCGCATCAGGGTTTTGAATGAGTTGGGAGTTGCCTATCGTACTCGGAGTGAATATAAAGCAGCAAAATACTATCTAGAACAAGCGTTAGATTTGGCGAAAAAAGATGATGAAGAGTTCATGTCTTTAAAGGCAAATATTTTACATGAATTAGGATGGATTCAGGACGATTGGGGAAATAAAAAAGAAGCGATCGCATTTTATCAAGAATCTCTCGAACTTAAGGAAAAAATTGGCAATGTTCAAGGGAAAGCTGCTACTTTGCACTGTCTAGCAGG
>JAUBOG010000075.1:0-2805 GCA_036700105.1 Microcoleus occultus BM001215583 | reverse complement strand
AAATCAAGGAGAAGTAGAACAGGCGATCGCATTTTATCAAGAATCACTCGAACTTCACGAAAAAATTGGCAATCTTCAAGGGAAAGCTGCTACTTTGCACCAACTAGCAGGAATCTATGCCAATCAAGGGGAAGTAGAAAAGGCGATCGCATTTTATCAAGAATCACTCGAACTTGAGGAAAAAATTGGCAATGTTCAAGGTAAAGCTGCTACTTTCGCAATGCTTGGACAGTCCTTAGCAGCGCAGGGAGATTTTGACCAAGCCTTGAATTATTTACAGCAATCTTTGGAGATTTTACAGCATTTGCGATCGCCCGATGCGGAGACAGTGAAGGAAATTATTGCTAGAGTTCAGCAGATGGCTGGGGATTGATGGATGCACTTCGACTAAAGAAACCGGGTTTTTCGCAGTTTTTGGGTGCTGTATCGATATCCTCGGAAAAAACCCGGTTTCTGGCCTGGAAATTAGGATTGGCTACAAAGGTAGGTACTGAACGCAGTTAACTAAATCTTCAGGTTCGTTAACCTTAGCAACTATTTCTAAGTCACGAATGCAATCACCCACAGTTACTTTTTGTTGATGGGCATAGATGACACCAGAAAAATTGACTTCCTCTTGCTGGCGACGGTTGGCTATGGCTAAAAAATCTTCGTCTTGTGTAAAAACAACGCGCTGAAGATCCATTGCGCGATCGAGTATAACCGTGTCTGGCATACCTTTTCTACCATCATCTTGAACTGTTAAAACATCTACGTCCCGAAACTGTAATCCCACCGTAATTGCCAAGTGGATATGTTCGTCCATATATAGCGCTATGCTCATTTAATTAGTCCTTGGGCGCGGAGTTTTTTTGCCAAAGGAGATTCGCCTGCTTCTAATCGCAACTTTTCAGCATACTCGAATCGGCGCTGCATATCGGCATCAAGTTCTTGTTTGTGATCCCAATAATAAGCGAAAGCAGAATGAATTTGGCTCATTGTCAAATAACGATGATTTAGATGCAACTCGGCGGGACTCCACCCGTAAGCGAGATGAGCTTGTACTAATTCAATCACTTTCATTGTGGTTCCGGCGATGATAGGCACATTCTTCTCATCTAATTCCACATATTTATATTCGGTTGCAGTTAGTGGCATAGTTTACCTCGTTGATGGATCTAGTTTAATTATATCGATCGCCCTCTACAGTAGACAGTTGACAGTTGACAGATGTCGCGCGAGGTTTTACCCGGTTTCTGGCCACACCCAAAATCAAAGAAACCGGGTTTTTCGCAGTTTTTCGGTGGTGTATCGATATTTTCGGAAAAAACCCGGTTTCTGGCCACACCCAAAATCGCTAAAATAAAACAAAGACCAAACCAGAAAGGCGATTATTGTGAGCGATTCCACCGTAGAACAGATATTGAAATTGGCATCTGGGCGCGCCGATGCTGCTGAAGTATACTATTTGTCGAGTCAAGATACGCCGATCGAATTTGAGAACAATCGCCTCAAATCCCTCCAAACCAAAGCCCTGCAAGGCATAGCACTCCGGCTGATTCACAATGGCAAAATCGGCTTTGCTAGTTCCACCGATTTAACGCGGATAGACGATTTAGTCGATGCAGCCATTCAAACAGCCGAAATCGGCGATCCCGCAGAATTTGAACTCGCCTCCGACTTTCACCTAAAAGGCCCGGAAACTACCTACACTCCGCCCACAACCGCCGAATTAGTCGAAAATGGCAAAAACCTGATCGAGCAAGTTCACGCCTACAATCCCGATATTATGGTAGATGTGGGCTTCCACGTCCGCAGCGGCCGCGTGAAAATTGCCACGACGCGAGACGTGTATGCCGAAAGAAGCAGCCAAATAGTCAGCGGGACGATCGCGGGCAATTTGGTAAAAGGAGAAGACTTTATGCAAGCATACAGTTACGATGTCGCGCGCGATCGGGCGATCGACACCGACAGCATCTTGCAATCGCTCCTCGAAAAATACCGCCTCGCCGAACATTCAGCCACCATCGCCAGCGGTTCCTACCCAGTATTGTTTACCCCCAGAGCCGCCGCCAGCACCCTCGGCGGTTTATTTGATACCATCCTGTCAGGCCAAGCAGTAGTTCAAAAAGCCTCTCCCCTAGCCGACAAAATCGGCGAAACCTTATTCGACGAACGCTTCACCTTTTTTGAAGATCCCAGTTTAGGCCCTTCGGCTTGTCCCTTTGACGACGAAGGAACCCCCACCACCCGCAAAGTCTTGATTGACAAAGGAACTGTCACCGGATTTTATTGGGACCGCAGGTGGGCAGCCCGCGCTGGTGTACAATCGACCGGCAACGGTTTTCGCGGCGGATTGTCTCGCCCGGGCCCGGATTTGACTAACTTTTGCATTTCCCCAGGAAATACCGCGACTCAAGACTTGATTGCTAGCATGGACGAAGGTCTCATAGTAGAACAGGTCTTAGGTGCCGGTCAGTCCAATCAGTTAGCTGGCGAATTTTCGGTCAATTTGGACTTGGGCTATAAAGTAGAAAAAGGCAAAATTGTCGGCCGCGTCAAGAATACAATGGTCGCAGGCAGCATTTTTGAAGCCTTTAAAAATTTGACAGATTTGAGCAGCGAATTGGAATGGGTAGGCGGTGCGGCTTATTTACCCAGTATGCTGTTTCAACAGTTGGGTGTAGCTTCGAGGCAATAGGTTCAGTGCGGTTTTACTCGTTCCCAAGCTCTGCCTATTGGTGACAAGTTAACATTAAACGTAATACCGGTCTGCTGTTTGATGATTAGGCTCAGATCCCCCCTAACCCCCCTTAAGAAGGGGGG
>JAUBOG010000726.1:0-2403 GCA_036700105.1 Microcoleus occultus BM001215583 | reverse complement strand
GGACGCCCATCCCACAAGAACAATAAAAATTGTAAGTTATTTAATTCTCATTCCTAAGTAAATCCACGTAATTAAATATAAGACGATCTCGCTGTTAGAACCCCGCAGCACTTATACCCTGCCGGGTTCTAGGTGTTCTCAATGTTGACCTACTTAATTCCGCACCGCTTTGACTAGCGACTGACAGGCCCGCAGGAAAACGGCAACATCGGCCCCAAGGGCGACGTACTGAACGCCAGCATCAATCCACTGCTTGGCGATTTCGGGGTTTTCGGCAAAAGTACCGGCCGCTTTGCCTGCACTGCGGATGGTTTGCACGGCCTCCTGCATCATGTCGATGACTCGGGGATCGCGGACTTGGCCGGGAATGCCGATCGACTGCGACAGATCGTAAGGCCCCAGAAAAATCACGTCCACCTGCGGTACAGTCACAATTTCTGCGAGGTTGTCGATGCCGCCTTTACCTTCGACATGAATCACAACTAAGGATTCTTCGTTGAGTCGATCGGTAATATTTGTACCTGCGGCCGTGTAAAGTCCCGCCCGCGTAGCGAAGGAAAGACCCCGCGAACCCAGAGGACTGTATTTAGCGCTTTTGACAGCGGTTTCGGCATCTATTTTGCTTTCAATTTGAGGTACTTGAACCCCTGCACTGCCGATGTCGAGAGCTCGTTGAATTTGCGGCCCGTCGTTTTTGCGGACGCGGACGATGGGTGCAATTCCGCTGCAGTCCGCCGCGCGGCACAAATCTTCAGCAGCAAGCGGGTGCAGGGGGCCGTGTTCCATATCGATGACGGCAAAGTCGAATCCAGCGTGGCCGCAGATTTCGATGAAGGCCGGATAGGCGCAGTTCATAAATAAACCGAGCACTGTTTCGCCTTGTTTAATTTTTTGTTTGAGTTGGTTTTGACGCATAAGTTTGGAGTTTTTAAGCGCAGATGAACGCGGATTGACGCGAAGTATTTTAAATTTTATAGCTCACAAAATCCCGCAACAAGTTATTTTATGTTAACAGAATTGACAGAAACTTTATAGCTGATTTTGCTTCTATTTTAAAAGGAATTAAACACAAAAGCCATGCAAAAATAAACATTCCTAATATCGGTAAAAATATTGGACCAACAGAGGGTTCTACGAACCAAGCAAATAAAGCAAACATTCCAATACTGCCCGTTGTCCACAGCCAAAGAATCATAAATGCTAGGACTATTTTATGTAAAGTCAGCTTAATTTTGATCGAACAACCAAACGGTTGAGAATGGATATCTCCTTCGATAATTGGCAAAAATGAATTGCGGCCGATGATGATGCGACTGATTTTGAAGGTATTGCCAGAAATTGTTCCTTCATAAGGTTTGGCTGGTGGCGGCCCGAATGGTAGAGTTATTCTCAAAAATTTGGGAGCAGTGACAACTTCGTCCAACCTGCGCAAAACTTCGGCAAAAGTTAAGCTGGTCGTAATTGTTAAACTCTCAAAAGGGATCAATGACCTAAAAAATTTGACGAGATTGAGCATATGGTTGATCTGGCTGTTCAATAGTTGTTGCTGGTATTAATACCTCTTATCTAAAAAAGTTTCCCCTGACCGTACCGCGAAATACCAGTATACTGCAAAATAAACATTTGGATGCGATTAGTGTTTTTCACTTATGTCTAAATTGATTCCACAATCTCCGATGAAACTGCGACGGTATCTATTTTCTTCGCTCAAAGGTCGATCGCTCCTGAGCCTCACCCTCGGCATAATCTCCGCGATTGCGAGCATTTCGCCAGTATTTGCTGCACCGGGCGGCAATCGGGACAATACAGAAACTTGCGACATTCTAGTAGCAGGCGGCGGGCTCGCAGGTGCAGCAGCAGCTTACGAAGGTTTGCTCGCGGGGCGCACAGTTTGCCTGACTGAAATTACTGACTGGGTAGGCGGTCAAATCTCTGCTCAAGGAACCTCTGCACTGGATGAAAGAGACACTCAGCGAGCGCTCTTATTTTACCCGCGCGGCTACCTAGAATTGCGGCGCAGGATCGAGGAACATTACGGCCGCCTCAATCCCGGCGGCTGTTGGGTTAGCTATTCTTGTTTCATGCCCTACAACGGCCACAAAATCTTGTTTGATATGTTGCAGGATGCCGCCGGTAAAGGTAAAGGTACGCTGAAATGGTTTCCCAATACGGTTATTAAAGAACTGGGAATTACTCCGGCTGCGGCTGCGAATGCTGTGGGCGGACAACAAATTAAAAGTGCGATCGCCATTCAACACAAACCGGCCGCCAATACGGGGCCAATCAACACCGAAACTCTTTCTCAAACCATCGAAGATGCCTATCGCTACGAAAATTCGGCGCGATTCAACAAAACTATTATTCGGTTTACTCCTAAAGCATCTGGAACCCCCCCTAACCCCC
>JAUBOG010000725.1:0-2404 GCA_036700105.1 Microcoleus occultus BM001215583 | reverse complement strand
GAGGAAACGGCAGTGCGGTGTCCCTACCGCGATCGATTGTAGGAACACGGCACTGCCGTGTCCTGATTTCGGGTAATATTAATTCCGATCTAACTGAAATCGATCTCAAAAGTTACGAACTCTCCTGACTGTGGCTGCACAAACTATTTTTTTTTACTAACAGCTTAGGTTGAAGGTTTAACAGAAAGTCTTGTCAAAGCTGCCTTCAGTGCCGGCGGCAATTGACGGATAATCTTGCCCTTTTCCCGATCGACACCAACCAAAGTCACCTGCGCCGTCACGTATAATTCTTGAGCGTCGGGCGATCGGATTTCGTAGTCCCAAAGCAGCCGCACACCTTCACCAGCAGTCATCCGCGTCCTCACAACCACAGCTTGCCCCATTTGCACAGCCCGGTGGTAGCGCAGCGAAAGTTCCACCACGGGCAATTCCAAACCCTGCGCCACCCAATCAGCATACTCAATCCCCAAAGAGCGCAAACTTTCCACCCTAGCCTCCTCCATCCAAGCCAGATAAGTACCGTGCCAAACCGCACCGCTGTAGTCAGTATGGTGAGGGTAGACTCGCACCAAATATTCAAACCAGCCCTCAGAGTCTATCCCGGCCAGGCTTTGAATGGCCCCCGCCGATGTCAGTTTTGGTTGAGTTCGATCGTTCTCTAACACTTTACAAATTGTTCCAAAACGCTACATTTCTATAAATCATAAGACAAACTTCAGGCCTATGCTTAACATTAACGAACTAGAGTACCAACGCCCTAGTTTAACGCCGCACAAGAAAACTCAACTGTTTTTACCGCCAAAACCATGATCGAAAAAATTTTAGTAGCCGTAGCCGGTCGCGGCTTGTGCGAAGAGATGTTTAATATGTTGATGGACATCCCTTCCTTGCAAAAAACCTCTGTCACCGTCTTGCACGTCGTGCCGCCCCAAGTAACATCCGATGGCATGGCCCAGAAGTTGGAAGAAGGAGGTAAAATCTTAGCACAAGCAGTCCAGTCTTTGAAAATAGATCCCAGCAGAGTCAATCCCCGACTCAAACAGGGAGACCCGAAAACAACAGTTTGCCAAGTCGCAGAAGAAGAACAATCCGACTTAGTGATTATGGGTTCGCGGGGACTCGGACGGCTGCAATCGATTTTGGAAAACTCAGTCAGCCAGTACGTTTTCCAGCTAACATCCCGACCGATGCTGTTAGTAAAAGACGATATCTACGTCAAGAAAATCAAGCGCGTCATGGTAGCGCTAGATAAATCGGAATCCGCCAAACAATTTTTAGAACTAGCCCTATCTTTAGTCAAAGAAGTCAGCGGCTCAGAGATAATTCTAGTACACGTCACCAAAGATTTGACGGGAAAATCCACCGAGGATTTAACAGCAAGTGCTGAAAAAGACCCCGTATTGGCCCCAGCAGTAGCACTGGCGAAACAAATGGGAGTTAGCTACCGCTGCGTGAGTGCTGCGGGTAAGCCGGGGGAAGCAATTTGTCGGATTGCAGACGACACGAATGCCGATTTGTTGGTCATCGGTTCCCCGGATCGGCGGCCGAGTGTGGCTAAAAGCTTTGTGGATCTCGATCGGCTTCTGGGAAATTCCCTATCAGACTACGTGCGAGTTTATGCCAACTGTCCCGTATTGCTAGCGCGGACGATCGGCTAAACTCCAGCAATTTTCGATTTTTCCCACCAATAATATCAAGTCCGGCTGCGCCGGAATAATATAGAGGAGACGGCAATGCCGTTTCCCTACCCCAAAATAATACTGTAGGGACACTCCAAAAGCCGTCTCCTAATTTCGGCTAATATTAATTCCGATGCTACCGGACATGATATAAATCCCAAATCGGCACATCGACATTCCACAAAAAAAAGCGCCCCAGCAACAAGCTGTTGGCGCTTTTTTTGTCATGCACAAAACCAGACAAAAATAGCAGAAATTACTAATCTTTTCTGCCTTCGCGGCTAGCTGTTTGAATGTACAAAATGATGAGAAAAACACTGGGAACCAAAACAAACAGAATGGTTGCCACAAACCCTAGCTGATTAACTTCCATGAAGACGCGCGCCTCTATCTAAAAATATGAAAATACACACAACTAGGATATCACTCAAAGGTATAAGGCACAGAATTGGAGAGGGAAGGGGGAGAGAGGGAGAGCGGGAGAGCGGGAGAATTGGGAGAATTGGGAGAGCGGGAGAGCGGGAGAGCGGGAGAATTGGGAGAATTTGGGGCATTGCTGAATTGGACTATGATTCACTCGGCGAGTGAATCCCTGAAATTTAGAGTAGGGGCAAATCATACTCCTGCAGCAGCAACGCCAATTTGGATCATCTTCCTTCTTCCTTCTTCTTTCTTCCTTCGGACTGACATCCGTTACATCCGTTACATCCGTTACATCCGCTACA
>JAUBOG010000724.1:0-2407 GCA_036700105.1 Microcoleus occultus BM001215583 | reverse complement strand
CTCTGTTCTTATCACTTCGCTGTCACAGGTCAACTGTCAACTGTCAACTGTTTAAAACAGCTTACAGCAGTCCTCAAGCCCTTTCGGGGTAAGTAGATTTAATCTTACTCGGGAAATATGAATTAAAAATGAAGAATACTTTCTAATTTATGAAGATAAAATAAAAAAATATTCCCTACAGCTTGTAACAAATTAATGCCAAACTATGTCAATTATATATGCTGATAAAAAAGGGGTCAGGATACAAATCAAGCGTGTTTCTAGTCATCGGCAGGAGATACGGGCAAAGGTTCTACAGCAGCCGATCGCCCTAATTGCTGCTGCCGAATTCGTGCCAAATTCCCCGCCGGAATAGAGGCTATAAGCTGCCGCGTGTAAGCTTGCTGCGGCTGGCGGTAAATGCGCTCGGCTGTGCCAATTTCCTCGATTTTACCTTTGTTCATGACGATCGCCCGATCGCTCATAAACTTGACCACGCTCAAATCGTGAGAAATAAAAATATAAGTCAGTCCAAACTCTGTTTGCAACTCCTTCAGCAAATTTAAAACTTGCGCCTGCACCGAAACATCCAAGGCAGAAACCGACTCATCGCAAATAATAAACTTAGGATTCAAAGCCAAAGCTCTAGCAATACAAATTCGCTGCCGCTGTCCGCCCGAAAATTCGTGGGGGTAGCGGCGCATAAAATCGGGATTCAAACCCACTCTATCCAACAAATAAGCGGCGCGATCGCGCTGTTCTTTCTGATTTTTACCAAAATTGTGAATCACCATCGGTTCCATCACAGCCTCCCCGACACTCAAGCGCGGATCGAGAGAACTAAAAGGGTCTTGAAAAATAATTTGCAAGTCGCGCCGCAGCCACCGCAACTTGCGATCGTACTCTTTTTGCATCCGATAATTAGCCATCCACTGCGATCCCGAACTGCTTTTCGCAGGAGGCGTAATTTCTTGACCTTCAAAAAACACGCTTCCGCTGGCGATCGGAATTAATTGCAGCAAAGCTCTCGCCAAAGTTGATTTGCCGCAGCCGGATTCGCCCACCAAACCCAAAGTCTCGCCCGGGTAAACCTCAAAAGAAATATCGTTTACCGCCATAAACAAGCGTTTAGTTTCGCCGAACATTCCCGGAACCCGAAAACCGACTCGCAAGTTATTAACAGCGAGCAAAGGGCCGGAAATATGCGGCAGTCGAGGCGGTTTTCCTGTTGCAAAAGCGGGATTTCCGCCGCTGCTGTCGCCGTCTAAATCTAGATTTCTTTCGACAATTATTAATTCGCCGCTAGCATTTGCGGTGACATCCATAAAATCGGAAACTGTGGGCAAGCGGCGCAGTTGCCGATCGAGAGTTGGGCGGCAAGCTAACAGACCTTTCGTGTAAGGATGTTGGGGATTGCTGAAAATTTGTTCGATCGCACCGCACTCAACAATCTTGCCTCGGTACATCACCGCCACCGTATCGCCAATTTCAGCAATCACGCCCAAATCGTGGGTAATAAAAATCATTGCCATGCCTCTAGAGTCCCGCAACTCGCGCAGCAAAGCTAAGATTGTTGCCTGCACGGTCACGTCTAGGGCTGTTGTGGGTTCGTCAGCGATTAATAAAGTCGGATTGCATGAAATGGCCATTGCAATCATCACGCGCTGGATTTGGCCGCCTGAGAGTTCGTGGGGGTAGCGATCGAGCATAGCTTGTTTTTGGGCGTTGACGAGCTGCATCAAATCGCGATCGTCCCGACGATCCGCTTCTTGCTGCAAAGCCAAACACCGCTGCCGGAGTTCCCCGTCACTCGCTAGCAGCTTCACCTCTTGCAGCAGAGAAGCAGCTTTGCGCCGCGCTTCTGTCTGCGACACCTTTTCGTGCAGGCAAATGGCTTCTGCGAGTTGAAAGCCGATCGTATAAACCGGATTTAGCGAACTCATCGGCTCTTGAAAAATCGTGGCAATCTGGCTGCCCCGGTATGCTTGTTTTTCCCTGTCCGGCATTTCCAGCAGATTCACAGGCCCATTGCTAGCGCCGTCTTTTGCCGGAGAAAACCAAATTTCGCCCTCGATTTTACTTGACGAACTCGACAGCAAACCCATCACTGCCAGGGAAGTTACCGATTTTCCCGACCCCGATTCTCCCACAATTCCCAGAGTTCGCCCTCGCTTCACCTCAAAGGAAATGCCGTCAACAGCTTTGACTGTTGCGGACCCATTACCTGCATCCGCAGATGGAAATTCAACCCGCAGGTTGCGAACTTCTAGAACGGTTTCACTCATGGAAGTCTCAGGCAAAAGTTAAATGGAGATTAAGCGAATTGTAGCGCCTGGCCGGGTGCATCTGTGTTTTGCAAATATATTCGTAGGGGCGAAGCATTCCGGCAGTAAATCTCTGGTAATCACTAATAAATTATCTGCCGGAA
>JAUBOG010000723.1:0-2422 GCA_036700105.1 Microcoleus occultus BM001215583 | reverse complement strand
GTGCGATTCGTTTAGTCGAAATGAGTAGCAATATTCAAGGATGGCTAGTATGGCTTTCAAGCCATAACAACTAAATATACATCTGGGTGCGGTTCATCCCTAGTCCCAGTCCGCAAGTGCAGCGGTAAAAGCATATCCCCTATCTTATTAGGTAGCAACTAACAGGGTAAAGCGGGGATAAAAGACAGACTACTGGTAGCCGAAACTGGTAACTGTCGAGCAAGAGTTCATGTGTAGGAAAACAAAGATGTGTCTGAACCATCGTTAATTTAGATGGTCTAACGGCTAAATCAAGAATAAACCCGTTGAAAAACACGGTAAAGACTGGTTAAGACCAAGCCAAAAGGCAAGGATAGGGCATAAGCGATTGTTTACTCGACTTATAAGCACCGCCCATAAACCCGGTGGAGAGCATCACACTAAAAACTCAATCAATGTGTATTTGGAACGAAGTAACTCTCATATATCTCTGAAATCAGGTCGATTATCAGTAAGTAGCTAACGAATGATATACGAGAGAGGGATTGTATCAGAAGCCAATGCTCTGTTGTAATGACAGAGATATGCAGACAGATACACGGTAACTTCAAAGATAGGAACAAGCGTAGCAATGAATAAGTCTAAAACGCGGGACAACCTGACGGTGGAATGGAATCAAATCAATTGGCGAAGAGCCGAAAGATTGACATTCAAGTTGCAAAAACGTATCTATCGAGCAAGTGAGCGTGGCGATGTTAAAGCAGTGAGGAAGCTTCAGAAGACCTTGATTAATTCATGGTCTAATCAGGTATTAGCGGTACGTCGGGTCACGCAAGACAATACTGGCAAGCGTACAGCAGGTGTGGATGGTATTAAATTACTATCCCCAAAGCAGCGAATCAAGCTAGTAAGTCAACTCAAGGCAACTGGTAAATCACAACCGACACGTCGGGTAATGATACCAAAACCAGGAACCAATGAGTCAAGACCATTAGGCATACCCACAATGTACGACCGCGCCTTACAAGCAGTTGTAAAATCAGCTCTTGAACCAGAATGGGAAGCTCGCTTTGAGCCAAACTCCTACGGTTTTAGACCAGGTAGGTCGTGTCACGATGCGATTGGAGCTATTTTTGACAGTATCAGATACAAAGCTAAATATGTGCTAGACGCTGATATTGCCAAATGCTTTGACCGCATTAATCACAAAGCATTACTTGACAAAATCAATACCTATCCACGACTCCGAAGAGAAATTAAGTCGTGGCTTAAAAGCGGGGTATTAGACCAAGGTGAAATCTTCCCGACCACTGAAGGTACGCCACAAGGAGGGGTTATCTCCCCTCTACTGGCTAACATAGCCCTTCACGGAATGGAAGAACGGGTTAAACAGCTCGCTGGAAATTCTAACCAACGAAGTGAAATCAGTTTAATCCGATACGCCGATGATTTTGTGATTATTCACAAAGACATTGAAGTAATAATAGCCTGTCAAAAGGTAATCGCGGAATGGTTGAGTGATTTAGGCTTAGAATTAAAGCCAAGTAAAACAAAATTAACCCACACCCTCAATGAATATAAGGGAAATGTTGGGTTTGAGTTTTTAGGATTTCACGTACGACAGCATAAAGTAGGCAACTACCGAAGTGCCAAAAATACAAAAGGAATTCCACTCGGCTTTAAAACATTAATCACTCCGTCCAAACAAAAAGTCAAAGCTCATGTTGTAAAAATTGGAGAAGTAATAGACACTCATAGCCACTCCCCCCAATATGCCTTAATTAAAAGGCTAAATCCAATAATTAGGGGATGGTCAAACTATTACTCTACAGTAGTAAGCAAAGAAACCTTTTCCAAGGTTGATATTCTTACTTACGACAAATTACGAGCCTGGGCTAAAAGACGGGGAAAAGGTAGCATCAACAAAGACAAATACTGGCGAACAGTAGGCGACAGAAATTGGTGTTTCAGCACAGAAGAAGGTTTAGAGCTAACCCAACACCAAGCAACGCCCATAATAAGGCACGTCAAGGTAAAGGGCAATTCAACACCTTACGACGGTGACTGGATTTACTGGAGCAAGAGACGCGGAGTATACCCTGAAACACCAACAAGAGTGGCAACACTTCTTAAGACACAAAAAGGTAAATGTACCCACTGCGGTCTGTACTTCACACCTACAGACACTGTAGAAGTTGACCATATCCAACCCCGCTCACTAGGCGGTAAGGATGAGTATAAAAACCTCCAACTTCTGCACAAGCACTGTCACGACACAAAAACGGAAAATGATGGTTCCCTTGACAGGAACTATTATAGCAATCCGTTTTGAATTTGTATCCTTAACAAAGGATGAAGATATCGAGGAGCGGAATGAAACGAAAGTTTCACGTTCCGTTCTGAATGAGAGGTAGGGGTGGCAATGCCCCTATCGACTCTAACC
>JAUBOG010000722.1:0-2423 GCA_036700105.1 Microcoleus occultus BM001215583 | reverse complement strand
CCGGCAGACAATTTATTAGTTATGAGCAGAGATTTACTACCGAAATGCTTCGCCCCTACGGGTATATTTGCAAAAATGGGATGCTCCCGATTGACACTAACCAAAAACGGATACAAGCCTCTGATTTTGCGATCGGCTTTTAGACTTTCGATCGCCAGGCTAAGATATGATAAGCTCAAGGTATTATGTCAGATAAATTCCGGTTGCATCGGAATTAATACGATCCGAAATCAGGAGACGGCAGAAATGAGGAGACGGCAGTGCCGTGTCCCTACATTAATGACCGTAGGGACACGGCACTGCCGTCTCCTTTATATCATCAGGAGTGCAACCGGAATTGATGTCACCCCTACACCAAATGAGGAAAAACCATGACGACGCTGCTAATTCAAACCGAAAGCGTCCCACTGACGGTCAATTTCCCTGCGATCCAATCAATGACTGTTGAACAGTTCTATGAATTCTGTCTAGTCAATCGCGATTTGAGAATTGAGCGTACAGCCAGTGGGGAAGTTATTATTATGGCACCAGCTTTTTCAGATACAGGGAACCGCAACATTAAAATTGCTCAGCAACTTGCGAACTGGGCAGAAGAAGATGGCACAGGTGAAACGTTTGACTCCAGTGCAGGCTTTACCTTGCCAAATGGAGCTACCCGCTCTCCCGATGCCTCATGGATTAAACTAGAGCGCTGGAATGCCTTAACTGAAGAACAAAAAGCCTCATTCGCACCGATTTGTCCGGACTTTGTGATTGAATTGCGGTCTTCTAGCGACACTCTCAAGGGATTGCAAAAAAAGATGCAAGAATATATTGACAACGGTGTATCGCTAGGCTTGTTGATCGATCGCCAAAACAGAAAAGTCTACATCTACCGTCCCGATCGCGAACCTGAAATCTTGGATAATCCTGAAACAGTCAGCGCCGATCCAGAGTTACCGGGATTTGTGTTGCGGATGGCAAAAATCTGGTAATTTTGATATTCAAACCATACTCAAAGACATTAATTCATCTGCCATTTCAAAATTAGCCGTCACGCTTTGCACGTCGTCCAAATCTTCCAGCGCGTCCATCAACTTCAAGAGCGATCGAGCTTTTTCAGGAGTGTCTATTTCCACTGTATTGCTGGGAATCCAGCGATTTTCCGACTGCAAAACTGCAAAACCTGTTTGTTTCAAAACATCAGCCAGTTGTTCCAAATTAAACACGTTTGTAAATACCTCTGCACCTTCAGTATCCTCATCAATTGATATCAAATCGTAGGATTCCGCTTCTGCTTCCAGCGACGCTTCAAACAACTGTTCCTCATCAATCGGGCCGCGTACCGTACAAACTCCTTTGTGGTCGAACATCCAGCCCACACAACCAGTTTCGCCCAGATTGCCCCCATTTTTAGTAAAAGCTTCCCGCAAGTCAGCAGCCGTGCGGTTGCGGTTGTCTGTCAGCGCTTCAATTAGAATAGCAACCCCGCCAACGCCGTAACCTTCGTAGCGAATCGCTTCTAATTCCGAACCTCCTCCCGCCAAACCGGCACCTTTGGCGATCGCCCTTTCGATGTTTTCATTAGGAATATCCGCCGCCTTCGCTTTTTCAATAGCCGTCCGCAGTTGAAAATTGCCAGCGGGATCGGGAACTCCGCTGCGGGCGGCGACAATAATTTCGCGAGATATCCTAGCAAAAACTTTGCCTTTAGCGGAATCAACTCTCGCTTTTTGGCGTTTAATAGTCGCCCACTTACTGTGTCCAGACATATCGATTCTTGTTAATCAGTAGTCAGTAGTCATTTTTCTAATTAAACCGGAGCGTAGTTTCAGCGTCCGTCAGGTGAGAAGTATCGCCATTAAGTTCGATCGACCATTGTACATCTTGCCGCACCACTTTTACCAAACAGCAGAGAGAAGCGTTAATTTCCGTTTCCGCACCGCCCGCCAGCCCGATCGCCGTTCCCAAAACCGACGCACCGTGACCTACCAATAACATATCATCGGGAAACTCAGCCGCCAGTCGTTTCGCAGTTTCCCCCGCCCTTTTGAGACAAGCTTCGGCTGTTTCGGGATAATTAGCAACACCGCCTTTGTAGGAAGCATCAATCCTGGGAAAACGCCGGCACAAATCTGCGACGGACTCAGTTTCCGGCATTTCGGTCATCCATTCCGGATTCAGCCATTCGCATAATCCCCACTCTAGTTTAATTGACAAATCGAGAGCGACCGCCGCGTGATTTGCTGTTTGCACTGTTCGCAGAAAAGGGGAAGCAAAAATATGAGAAATTCTTTCACCTGTGAGGCGATTACCGAGTTGTTTAGCTTGAATGTGACCATCTTCGGAAAGGTGGGGATCGTAGCGGTGTTCTGCGGTGAGAAACCAGTCGGGGTTAACGAAGTCGATGCGGTTTCCGTGTCGTGCGATCCAGACTGTTTGCG
>JAUBOG010000721.1:0-2430 GCA_036700105.1 Microcoleus occultus BM001215583 | reverse complement strand
ACTAATCGGCTACCACTTTTTTTGCCTTCTGTTCGAGTGCCACTTCTTGCGATCGCAATAATCTGTTTAGCACCCGACCATATCGGTAATAATTCAGGAGGCATGGCATAAATTTTGGTAGGTCGAGTTGTTTGGCGTCCCTGTAGTTTCTCTGAGGCTTTCCAGGAGTCGATCGCACCCGTCGAGAGGGCTAATTATTCAGCGGCTTTATACAGACTGGGTTGATTTTTTTTGATGGTAATTATGTAGTCATTACCACCCTCAATAATTAAGGGCAGTGTTTTTTTTAAAGGCAGTACATCCGCTGTAATTACGCTCTGACAACCAGACAGTTCTTTTACAAGTTCTTCAACAACTTCAATTTCACTCCAGTGCTGATTTTCCATAACTTTATGTCTGACAACCCATCCGTGTTTGTGACTGTAGACAGAAACCATGCTCACAAAGTTTTGGTAAGAACTATTGCCACCTACTAAGGTACTTTTAATATTTTTTCCATCAATTGCCATCAATTCTCCCCCTGCGAGCGATAAATTCTCTGGCGTCCATCTATTAAAAAGTACAGCAATTATCTCAAAATCCAATGAATTATGTTTCTAAACGTTGAGTCAGACGGGAAGCGAGTATCTGACGGCATATCTAACAGTTCGATCGGGGTTTTACGATGATTTTCGGTAAACTATACCAAGGGTTTATATCCTCAAGATTCCGTACAACTGCCCAATAAAATTATTTTCAGTATCAGCCATAAAGGATGTCTGATTCCTCGCGGTTTTCGGTGGTCTGGTACGGCTCTAATTGCTTCAATTAAATTCATTACGTTATGCACCAAGCTTTGATAGAACGGGCGATCGTTCTGTCGCCGATCGCCCGTACTATATAATAGACCTCTTGCTCTCGTCAAATTCACCCTCCGCGAGTCCCCCCTTATTAAGGGGGGAAACAAGAATAATCTTGCCCCCTCCCTGCGAGTTCGGGGAGGGTTGGGGTGGGGTGCATTATATTTTTGCAAGAGTTCTAATCATCCCGTCACTATAAATCCACCCTGCCTAGCCCCCCCCAAGGGGGGGCTGGAAGCTAGGGGGAGGGACACGGCAGATAGCTGTGAGTTCAACCTGAAAAACCGCTCTCCCACAGGAGTTAAAACTTCTGCAGGAGGGCGGTTTTGACGAGTTGTTCGATACCCGGAGGACACAGCGCTGTGTTTGTTTAAATAGAATGTACGATCGACCAAATTTAATACAGTCTTTAGTTCGCGGACGCGAGAAGCCGCATTGAACTAAAGTGATAAAAATAACCGGATTTGAGTTAATTTTTTTACGACTAAAAGCTGATTCGCCTCGATCGCGGGCAGCGTTAGAACTAATGAAACTTACTCACAAGTCCCTGGTAGGAACTCCCCATGTTTTACCATAAGAAGCCACTACAGTATTACAAAAGACCAGAAAAGCCAGATGCCGTTTACGCCAAGAAAATACAAGAACTAATTGGCGGTACATTTGGCGAAATGACCGTGATGATGCAGTACCTATTTCAAGGTTGGAACTGCCGAGGCCCAGCCAAATATCGCGATATGCTGCTTGATGTCGGTACAGAAGAAATCGGGCATATCGAGATGCTAGCCACTATGATTGCTCACTTGTTAGATAAAGCTCCTGTATCTATGCAAGAAGAAGGTTTCAAGGATGCTGTGGTGGGTGCTGTGATGGGGGGAAACAGCCCGCGAGATGCGATCGCCGACAGCATGAACCCGCAGCACGCAATTGTATCGGGTTTGGGCGCACTTCCTAGCGACAGCGTAGGGTATCCTTGGAACGGCCGTTATATCGTTGCTAGCGGCAATCTTTTAGCAGACTTTCGCTCGAATCTTCACGCTGAATCCCAAGGAAGATTGCAGGCTGTGCGGATGTATGAAATGTCAAACGATCCGGGCGTGAAAGACACGCTGAGTTTTATGATCGCCCGCGATACGATGCACCAAAATTTGTGGCTGGCGGCGATCGAAGATTTAGAAACTTCTGGAATGGAAACAACGCCCGTTCCGAGTTCCTTCCCGCAGGAGTTGGAAAAGTCAGAATTTGCCTATCAGTTTTGGAATCATTCTGAAGATTCCGAAAGTAGCGAAGGACGCTGGGCGAAAGGCAAATCAATGGATGGGAAAGGTCAGTTTGAATATGTAGCCAATCCCCAACCGTTAGGGCCAGAACCAGTACCGCCGCCCCCAGAACCGAAATTGCACGGCACCGGCATGAAATAGCCCATCAAAAAGTTAGTTTCCGGTTGTATGGGAATGATACCGAGGATACGGCACTGCCCATAGGTGTCAACTTAACGTCAAACCCAGTCAGAGACTGCTGTTTGACTATTAAACTTCGATCCCCCCGGAGCCCCCCTTAAGAAGGGGGGGACAAGAACTTACTCAAAGTCCCC
>JAUBOG010000720.1:0-2457 GCA_036700105.1 Microcoleus occultus BM001215583 | reverse complement strand
ATGCCTGTTCCACAAAAGATAAATTTTTTTGTGGAACAGGCATCTTGCCTGTTCATAAAAGGCTAGTTGAGAATGGTGCAATATCTCAGTTTAAACGGGCGATCGGCTTTCTCAAAAAATCGCGATCGAGCAGACCGTTTGAGGACAGTCCCAGAAATACAGGCAAATAATTGACATAGACGAACACCAAAGCGCTATCATCACTGTGGCCGTCATGCGATCCGAGTCAAGAGTGCGATCGCGGTCGAAAAAACCAGGGCATAGATCCCGACTCGACCGGCGTGGCATTCGACTTGTTCGATGCTTAAAAAAAATTGCCTCAAGCCCGGTAAAATCATTTAGGGCTGTAAAAAAGATAAGGATTGCAATACATTTCGATCCTGACCCAAAATAATTTGGTCACAAGCCCCGGATTCATCGGTGGAGCGAGAAAAAAGCTCCTCGCTCCCGATCGCCAGCCCCCGGATTCAGTGGGGTAAAATCTAAAATCTAAAATCGATTGACTTCGATCTCCTTGCGCCCCCTGTTGAGTTGGGAAAAAAAAATCGTGAAATTAGTTCCAGACAAGCAAATAACAGCCCATTTGAACACCAAACAGCAAAAAAAGAACCCTGCAGGCACCCGGACTCGATCGCGCCTTTTGTCCGATCGCTCACTGCTGGTGGGACTGGGTTGCCTTGCCAGTCTGGGACTCCTCAGCAAAGGCCTAGTTTGGGCCCAAGCCGAAATTCCGCCAGCAGAACAAGCCGTCCCCGGCGCAGCAGACCTGCAGCCACTGTTTGAAGCTCCCCTCCCGCCCCCGGAACCAGCAGCCAGCCAATGGCAGCCAGAAGCAGAACCGGAGCCCCAGGCAGAAATTCCGCCGCCCGAGCCAGAGTACGCCAGCGAACCGCCTCCAGCCACTTATTATCTGCCGGAACCCGCGCTGATGCCCCTACCGGAAGCAACGGCCCAGGAGCCTCCTTTTGAAGCGCCAATTAACCCGGTTTACGCCGAAACCGACAAAACAGACTACAGCGCTGGCGCAGCCGGCGAGTACGAAGCGCCGACAACCATCGAGTTTGCAGAACGATCGACCGGCTGCGAAGGAGTTGGCGGTTTGTGCTCGCCGAGTGCCGTTTCCGAGCCGGTGACGGCCGATGCAGCAGCGCCCGACTACAGCCCGGAAACGCCGATCGCGCGCGACTCCTACATTGCGCCCCCTCCAGCTCGAAATCTGCCAGAAAACCTTCCCCGGAACGTTCCCGGAAGCCTTCCGAGCAATGTTCGGGGAACAGTTGCCGGAAATAGCAGCCCGAATCCCGCCAGTCAAGTCGGTCAAGCCGTTCAAAAAATAGGCAACCAGGTTTGGGGGAGTTCAAACCCGCCAGCGCCAGCAGAATCTGCTTATGCAGCCCCCGGTTACTCGGCAGACGCCGGATACTCGGCAGACGCCGGATACTCGGCAGACACCGGATACTCGGCTAACCCTGCATCTTACGGCGGCGAGCCACCTCCGAGCATGGGACTCGGCCCGATTCAAGTCGGTGCGGTTAGTGTCAGCAGCGGTAGCAATACAGGTTTTGCTTACTACAACCTCACACCGCGTCCCGCCGGCCTCCCCGGAAATGGCAACAGCAGCCTGCTGTTTCCGCTATCTATTGCAGCGGAAATTACTTCGCCCTTTGGGTGGCGGACTCATCCGGTTATGGGCTACGGCCGGTTTCACACCGGCACTGACTTGGGCGCGCCGATGGGAACGCCCGTACTCGCCGCTTATGCAGGTCAAGTTGCAATTGCCGATTGGTTGGGCGGCTACGGTTTGACTGTGGTTCTCAACCACAAAAAAAATTCTCAGGAAACTCTCTACGCCCACCTTTCCGAACTGTTTGTGAAACCGGGAGAGTTTGTGAAACAGGGAGATACCATCGGCCGCGTCGGTAGTACGGGAATGTCTACAGGGCCTCACCTCCACTTCGAGATCCGGCAAATGACTGACCAAGGTTGGGTGGCGATCGACCCCGGTTCTCAGCTAGAATTTGCTTTGGCAAGGGCGATCGGCACTTTGGAAACCGCAAAAGTACCCCAAATGCCAAAAATGGTCGAAATACAAAGCGCTAAGGGGCTCAAGGATTTGGAAAAGGATCTCCCCCAGCTTCCACCTCTGCCGCTGGGAATGGACATCGAAGTTCACAACCTCCAGCCGCCATTCCCCGAACTGTTAAAAGCTGATACTTCTAAGCCGAAATCTCCCGAAGCCGTCAAATCCAAAACTCAGAAGCAAGCTAGCAGATAAAAATTGGGCATTGGCGGGATTAATTTTTGGTGGGGCGGGCTATTCGTCCACTCCGCAAAAAATTGATGTTTGGTGCGGCGAACACGCGATTTCGCGGCTTTTTTTCGTTACCATACTTTTTCTGATAATATCGTTTCCGGTTGCATCGGAATGATAGTTCGGACACGGCAGTGCCGTGTCCC
>JAUBOG010000719.1:0-2458 GCA_036700105.1 Microcoleus occultus BM001215583 | reverse complement strand
GCCTGGTTTAATGGACTTTATACTACCCCGTCGTAAAAAACCTACACCTGTCAGCTTCTTAGGGGGGGGACAAGAGTATTCTCAAAGTCCCCCTTTTCAAGGGGAATTTAGGGGGATATCCGGGTTTAATTACAAAGTATGAAAACACCCCCCAGCCTGTTACTGATTCCTTTATCCTTGGATGGCCATGCAGGTAGAAAGCATTTTTGCCACCCCAACAATTGGCAGTTTATCCAGAATTTCCGCCGCAAAAGCATCAATCAGCAAATAGCGGCTTCTTTCTAAATCCAAGCCGCGACTTTGCAAGTAAAAGAGTTCATCGTCTTCTAACTGGCTGACAGTTGCACCGTGGGAACATTTAACGTTGTCGGCGACAATTTCCAACTGCGGTTTTGTGTCTACGCGAGCTCTGGGCGACAGCAACAAATTCCGGCTCAATTGTCCCGCATCTGTTAATTGTGCGGCTTTCGGAACGAAAACTTTGCCGTTAAATACAGCGCGGGCTTTGTTACCGATGATGCACTTGTGCAGTTGGCGGCTTGTACCGTGAGGGTGATTGAAATTAATCAAACTGTGAGTGTCGGATAACTGTTCGCCAAAGGCTACGGTTAAGCCGTTGAGAGTTGTTTCAGTGGCTTCGCCGTGCTGAAATACTTCTAAATTGTGCCGCGATATTTTGCCGCCCAAGCTGATAGCATGACAAGTATAACGGCTGTTGCGGGATTGTGCGATCGAACTTTTGCCGATATGAACCACCTGTCCGCCTTCCCGCTGGAGTCGAACGTGATTCACAGCAGCATTTTCGCCGACAACAACATCGGTGACAGCATTCGTAAATGCAGCGATATTACCGATTGTTGCGTAATCCTCGACCAGCGTTACATTACTTCCAGGCTCTGCTATAACCAAACAGTGTGGCTGGCACATCGTCGGTGATGCGCCTGGTGCGGTCAGGAACAGCAAGTGAATCGGAGTATCAAGAGACATATTGGCCGGCACGAACACCACCGCAGAATCCACCAAACCCGCGATATTTAAAGCAGTAAATACCTCAGTTTGTTGCCTGTGCTTGCTCAAAACATCGGCGATGCGCGATCGATATTTTTCCGGTACGTTGGATAGATTACCTACATAAAAATCCGGCAAATTCACCGCTGACAAATCCGGCGCGTAAACACCATTGACGAATACCAATCTTAAAGGTAAATCGCCCTTGTCTTTGACTGGCATAATAATATCAGACAGCGCAATTGCTGACTGACTGCTCTGCGGCACATTAAAATGAATTTGCAACAGCGGCGACAAATCAGTAAACCGCCATTCTTCATCCTTTACCGTCGGAAAACTCGCCGAAAGAACGTATTCGGCCGCAATCTCGCGCAATTCTTGCAACCCGAAAGCTGAGTTTTTGCCATTAACTTCACCCAACTTTTCGCACTGATTCACTAAACCAGCCAAAAACATTTCTCTAGTAGCAACCTGAGTATTAATCATCGCGCGCCAACTCCTGCTGCTGCTTCTTCTTCCACAACCCAGTCATAACCGCGCTCTTCCAATTCCAGCGCCAACTCTTTCGGGCCAGTCGCGATAATTCTGCCGCTTTCCATGACGTGAATGAAATCAGGAATGATGTAGTTTAATAAGCGCTGGTAGTGAGTAATCACCAGCATACAATTATCAGGACTTGATAACTGATTCACCCCGCCGGCGACAATCTTGAGCGCATCGATATCCAAACCGGAATCAGTTTCATCCAAAATCGCTAATTTAGGTTCTAACAGCGCCATTTGCAAAATCTCATTCCGCTTTTTCTCGCCGCCGGAAAAACCTTCATTGACGCTGCGGTTCAAGAAGGAGTCATTCATCTTGACAATATCCAGCTTGTCCTCGATTAAATCTTGGAAATCAAAAGCATCCAATTCTTCCAAGCCGCGATGCTTGCGGTGAGCGTTGTAAGCCACGCGCAAGAAATCCAGATTGCTAACGCCGGGAATTTCTAAAGGATATTGGAAAGCTAGAAACACGCCAGCTAAAGAGCGTTCTTCAGGCGGTAGTTCCAGTAAGTTCTGCCCTAAAAATGTCACTTCTCCGCCCGTTACGGTATAAGCGGGATGGCCGGCTAATATTTTGGATAAGGTGCTTTTTCCCGAACCGTTGGGGCCCATAATGGCGTGGATTTCGCCGGATTTTATTTCTAGGTTCAAACCCTTCAGGATTTGGGTATCTTCGACATTCGCAGTTAAATTGCGGACGGATAATACGACTTGACTATTTTCTACAATCATCTATTTTTTTCCTTGGCCTCAATGTAGTTTACAGTTTTTCTTCGTTTTTAGGCTCTGGTTATTGCTGACTACTTAACGTTAAACCTACCGTCTCTCTTGTTTGTCTCGAAGTTTCGATCCCCCCTAGCCCCCCTTAAGAAGGGGGGGACAAGAGTGTTCTTAAAGTACCCCTT
>JAUBOG010000074.1:0-18575 GCA_036700105.1 Microcoleus occultus BM001215583 | reverse complement strand
ACAACTCATTTACACTGGCTATATTCCCTAAGCCCGATCCCCCTAGCCCCCCTTAAAAAGGGGGGGACAAGAACTTATTCAAAGTCCCCCTTTTTTAGGGGGATGCGAGGGGGATCTCCGGGGAATCAACAGTTTTAACCCAAGCGTATTGGGCTATATTCCTAAATTAATCTGATTTAAGTTTATACTTCTTTCATCTGTTCGATCGCCCGATCGACCTCTTTCCGGGCGCGAAAACTCAACGCTGGTCGATCGATCCTATCTTTATACGCTTCAAACTGTACGATCGCCCGTTCTCGATCGCCCAAACCCAAAATACCCCGAATCAAAATCGCCCAAGCCAAAGCAATCTCGCTGGGATGATCCACCGTCTGAGCGGCTGCTAAAGCAGCTTCAGCGCGAGTTGTTGCCAAAAAGGTTCGATCGCAATCTAAATCGATTTGAGCCGCCCCAATCAGCACGTAAGACAGCATTCGTTTCGCATCTATCTGCTGCAAAGTCGCGATCGCCCGCTCCAAACAAACATCGGCTCCTGGTTGCCGAAGCTGATAGTTTGCTAAAGCTAAAAGTGCCTGGGCGATCGCACCTTCACTGCCTTCGCCTTTGATTTTGGCGGAGACGATCGCCATTTCCTGACAGTAAGGCAAGGCCGCCGCCGGATCGCCCGCTTCCAGTTCCGCCATCGCCAAATAGCTGAGGTTATGACACTCGCACCAGCGATCCTGCTGGGAAACGGCCCATCGCCACGCCTGTTGCCACAAAACTCGCGCTTCGGCATAGTTCCCGTGATGGCGCTGTACGGCGCCCAACCCTTGGGCAATTCCAATCTCCTTCAAACCAACTCTCGCCGCCAGGGACTGCGCCTCCAGCAACAATGCTTCTGCCCGCGCCATTTCTCGCCCAATTTCCGCTAAGCAAGACCCGCTATATGCCATTAGTCGCACTGCTGTAGCTGGACTGGCTGCCCGACTTGCCTCTGCTGCCTGCAGCGAGTGCTGGTGAACGCTGGCGAAGTTGCTGCGATCGAAATGCAGGATTACTAATGCCTCAAATCCCGTTGCTTCTGCTGCTTCTACACCGAGAGCATTTGCTTCATCGATCAGCCGATGCACATCGCTGTCGAGTTGAGAAACTCGATCGCCCGTAACGCCTGCAAGCGCGCAAACCCGCAACAATCCTAAATGCAATTGAATCCGAGTGCGATCGTCCAGTCCCTGACAGTGTTGAATACCAAACTGAGCTAGTTCTGACGCCTCCGCGTAGCCAAACAATTTCAGGTAACGTTCGGCGGCCAACAAGGCGCTAGATGCAGCTAATTCGCGATCGCCCCCGATGGCAGCGTGATGGGCAATATCGCCAGCCAAGGCGTTGTCTGGTGAGGAAAGTTGACTCAACTTGCGGGCAATTTGCAAATGGATCAAATGGCGGCGCGGTTGTGACAACTGCCGATAGACAGCCTGACGCACGATATCGTGAGCAAAGTCGTAGCCCATTTCCTCACCCAAGGATGTGCTGGGGCGGATAATAGTTTGTTGTTCGAGTTGTTCGATCGCCATCAGCAATTTCGGCAGCGGATAGTCTGCTACATGAGCCACCGCTGTCGGTTGAAAACTCCGCCCCAAGGCAGCAGCCCAGTGCAGAAACTCGATCGCCGCATCATCCAATTGGTGGAGGCGATCGCGGATTAAAGCTTCTAAATTATCAGCACGAGCAGAGCGATCCTGGGACAATGCCCGCGCAACTTCCAGCGCAAACAGCGGATTTCCCCCGCTATCGATAAATACCCGATCGACCAGCTCGACAGACAGCTCTAACCCATTCACCGCTTGCTGTTTGCGGATCAATTCCGCCGTTTGCGCGCGATCGAAAGGATGCAATTCCAGGGTTAGCAGCCGCCTATCCCGTCTGAGAGCTTGCACCACCCGCCCAGCGCCCCCATTCTCCTCTATTTCCCCGGAACGCCCGGTGCAAGCGAATCCCACTCGCAAGTGACTCAGCAAGCGTATGGCGTAGTGCAGCAAGGCTGAAGAAGCTTCATCGATCCACTGAATGTCATCCAAAATTACGATTACCGGAGTGCGATCGGCAAATTGAGCTAGCAATTGTACCACCGCATCAAACAGATAGCTGCGATCTGGCAAATTCGCTGGAGGTCGATCGAGTCCAGATTCGGGCGATCGACCGATTTCTGGCAGCAAAACACCCAATTCCGGCGGAATTTTGGCAGGCATCGGGAGCGATCGCAAAGCATCGATCCAGATGCCGTAGGGTCGCACCATTTCTGCTGCAAAACCTCGCCCCCAAAGAACTTGAAGGCCTGGCGCTGTCGATCGCAATTCTTCAAGCAAGCGCGTTTTGCCGATTCCGGGTTCCCCCAGCAGCAACAGCACTGGCGATGGCTCAACCGTACCGTTTGCAGCAGGATTGCCGAACAGTATTGGATTTGCCCACTGCTGAATTGATGCCCATTCGCCCTCTCTTCCCACTAAAGGCGGTGCAGCCAAACTTGAGGGAAACAGAGCAATTTGAGGCCGCGGCTCTGGATGAGAGGATGGTTGAATGTCGGTTGCTTCGTCTTCTAGCAACATTTGCTCGTACAGCTTGCGGGTGCTCGCACTCGGATCGACCCCTAGTTCTTCGCGCAGCACCGTCATGCAGCGATGGTAGACTTGCAGTGCATTGGCTCGATCGCCATTCAAATGGTGCGATCGCATCAAAGCAGCATAGCTACTTTCATGCAGCGGCTGAATCTCCAGCAACCGCTGTGCAAACCGGATTGCGCCTCGATAATCGCCCTCAGCTTCTGACAAACAAGTCAAGGATTCGAGGGCGCGGAGCAATTTCTGTCGCAGGTGTTCTCTTTCTGGAACAATCCACTCATCCTCGCAACTCGGCAGCAAATCCCCGCCGTAAAGGGCGATCGCTTGCTCCCAGGCAGTTCTAGCACTTTTCACATCTGCCGATCGTTCCGCTGTCTCTGCGGTGGCTAATGCCCGTTGAAACTCAGCCACATCCAACACAAAAGGCTCATGGGGATTCCATTGTAGAGTTTTAGCATCTGTTAGCAAAAATCGATCGGCATCGGGGAGTCCCTGACGCAGGTGATGCAACTCCCGGCGCAAATTGGTGCGGGCTTGGGCCTCGGTTGAATCGGGCCAGAATTCAAAGGCAAGCCGCTGGCGGGTTTGCGGGATCTGGCGATGCAGCACTAGGTAAGCCAACAGTGATTGCAGGCGCTCTGCGGCGACGCCTCCCACTGCCCGATCTGCGTAAGAAAGGCAGAATCCTCCTAATAGCTGGATCTGCAAAGTTGAAGGCATAGGGCACTTCTGGAATCAGAATTCGGCAATGGGCGATCGGCATCCGGCGTTTGCAGCACACAACCAATAACTACTGGCTCCCGGTTCCTGGCCCAGGCTGTGTCACCCCATACTATCCTGGTTTAACCCAATTAGCTACTACTCCCAATACTTGAATATCCGCTATATTTAATTGCTCCAAAGTTTTGTTTACCATGCCGCGATCGGTTTTTTCCATCTTCACTATCAGCACTGTAGCATTAGTATTAGAAGCTAGCAAATGAGCGTCAGCTAAATCCATTAAAGGTGGCGTATCGTAAATTACTAAATCAAACAATACTAGGAATTGTTCCATTAAATACTGCATCTTTCTCGAAGAAAGTAATTTAATTGGATCGGGAGGAATGCTGCCAGCAGTCAGCACAAAAAGATTTTCATTGTCTGGAAAACGCTGAATAGCCTCATTTAAACTTAAATCCGAACTCAAAGCATTGCTTAAACCTCTAATATTTGATAACCCCACGTATGAGTGGAGTTGAGGAAAGCGCATATTCGCATCCACCAATAATACTCGTTTGCCAACCGCAGCAGCCGTTTTAGCTAAATAAACTGCTACACTAGACTTACCTTCACCTTTAACCGTCGAAGTGATGGTCAAACTATTTATTGGGCGATCGGTGCTTAATAATTGAATGTTAGTGTATAAGTAGTAAAAAGCCTCTACTAAAGTAAAGTCTTTGTTATTGGACAAAATTATTCGTCTTGAATTTCGAGCGCTAGACGTTGAACTTAAGCTAGTAAATTGAGCTGGCATACTTTCCCCTTTAGCCACTTTAATTTTCATCCTTTTTGTCAGGGGAATTACTCCCAAGAGGGGGCGTTTAGTTGCATACCTAATTTCTTCTGGAGTATGGAAAACAGTATGTAAAACTTCTACTAAGAAACCGATCGCAATCCCCAGTAAAGTGCTAATAACGACCGCGATCGCTAGGTGACGCTTGGTGTCTTTTTTTGTTATAGAATAGGGAAGACCGTTATCGTCTCGGATTAACTGCGGTTTAGCTATAATTTGCCAACTTCCCTCAATTTGACCTGCATTTAGTTCTAAAGTTTTTTGTTTTTCTATGAACAGTTTTAGATTGTTTTTAGCTACTCCTAGCTGTAACTGTATTTCGTCATAGCGACGTTGAGCCTGGGGCATTTGAATTATTTTTTGTTGCAGTAGGTTTTGGCTGTTAGTTACCACTCGCTCGCGAGCTTCCAACTGTTCTATTTGTGATTTCATCTGCAACAGGACAGAATCAGCTTCTGTTTTGATTAAATTCCGCAAACTTTGCTGTTTTTCCCGCAAAGACTGCATCGGAAGACTATTTTCATAAAATTGAGTAGAGCTTAAAGCCAATTGCGATTCTAATTCATTTACTTTCCCTATTAAACCTTCATAAGACTTAGGGCTAACGTCGATAATCCAGCGGTTGTCGCCCCTTGACGAGCTTTTTTTGTAGTTTTCATGCTTTTGTCGAAGTTCTGCTAGTTGCGCTTGCACTTCTATGCGAATATTAGCTAAATGACCGAGCCGATCGGACAAACTGCGGTTGTGTATTTCTGGCTCGTTAAAGTTATACTGAGTTCTTAATAACTCCAACTCTTTTTGCAGTTTATCTACTTTTTGCTGGAGCTGGGGCATTTGTTTGTCGATAAAACCCCTACTTCTTTTGCTGACTTTCAGCCGCTGTTCTTGCATATATTCTATGTAATATTTTGCAGTCTCGTTCAAGACATACTCAATGCGGTTTGGATCTCGATCTCTGTAACTAAAATCTAATAATTTAGTTCCCTCCTGCTTGCCATCTCGCAAATAACTAACTCGTTCGATAGTCAAGCGGCTGTCAAGATTCTTGTAATCAAATTTGGGATATCTCTGTTTGATCCTTTCCGTTAAAGGAATTAGCAATACTGGCGTTTTTAAAACCCGCGTTAAACTTTGATAATCCACAGAGGTAGTTTCGGGTGCTGATGATTTAATTTTGTTCAAATCCGCGACACCTAAGTTGTTATCTTGGGATTGGACAAATAGCTTTCCTAGCAGATCGTCCCCAGTAATCGGTTCTGCTAAAACTGTAAATCTTCCTTCGTACTCGCTAATCGTTTTTTTGCCATTCCAGATAATCCAACTACCGCTCAAACTAGCTATGCTTCCAGCTACTATTGCCATCACCAGAAGGCGGCGTTTGACGACGGATATTACCCATGTCATATCCAGGACTTGCTCGTCTCCTTCTGCAGGATTAACTGCATAGTTAGGGGAGGAAACGGACAGATATTGACCGTTAAGGTCGTCCTTGAGAGGAGAAAACTGCTGTTTATCCATAGGGGATTTTCTTAAGTTACTAATTTCCGAAGAGGTTGAGTAGCTCGATTAATCGGGTAGGAACGAGAATTGCACCAATCAGGTTACTAGCTGGTGCGAGGAAAGTGTTCAGGTTATCTGTCCAGACAGCGGTTCCCGATCGCGCCACGATAATAATATCATTGTCTTGAAGCAGCGGGTTGTTTCGAGCGTCGATTCCCTGATTCAAATTAATTGCTACTTTAGAGCGAGATATAGTGCCATTCGGATTGAGCCGGATCAGTTCGACTGTGCTAGAGTTGGCGCGATTAGTTCTAAAGCCGCCGGCATTCATAATCGCTTGATTTAAAGTAGTATTAGGGGGTAATTTCAGTCCTCCGGGAACATTAACTTCTCCGACAACACTAACTTGCACCGTCGCCGGAGCAAAACTAGAAGTAGCTAGCACCGAAACTTCTGCGGGGTCGATAGCCGTTGCTGGCGGGACAAAAATGATGTCCCCTTCTTGCAGTACGGTATCTTGATTTGCATCTTGTTCTTGCAAATATTGCCAGAGGTCGATCGTGATGATTTGCTGTTTGCCGCTTCTGGTATAGCGTTGGAGTTGCACCTGCCGAATGTCGGCAATTTGGGTGATGCCGCCAGCTAGCTGTAAAGCGCGGGTGATGGTAGGTTGTCCGCTGGTGCGCTGACCGTTTTGGGTGTCGCCCCCGATCGCCACATACCTACCGGGGCGCTTCACCTCTCCGAATACTGAAACACTGCGGGGTTGATCCGGCGGTAGAGAAAAGCTAGATTCACTAAGTTGATTGATTTCTGCTAAGTTAATTGCTTGTTGAGCCGGTACTACTATTCGATCGCCATCCCGCAGGGTCATGTCTTGAGGTGTTTCGCCAGTTTGTAAATAATTCCACAGGTTATAAGTAATAGTCACCTCTTGATTCCCCTTGATGCGGCGCCGCACCATGACGCGGCGGATATCAGCGCTAGCTCGAATTCCCCCAGCTTTTTCTAAAGCTTGAGGAAGGGTGGGAAACTGAGCTGAGGGTCTCGTTCCCCCTCCGTTAGCCAGGGGTAATAAGTAAGATCCGGGACGACCTACTTCACCAGACAACCAAACATTAAGCGGGCGGGTAGCTTGCAAGCTGATAGTAACTAACGGTCTTTTGATGATGCGACTATAAGCTGTGGTGATAACTTTCGCGGCCTGTTCTAAAGTTAATCCTTGAAGGGAAACACTACCAATAATCGGGATTTGGATAGATCCCCCAGCGGGTATTTGATACTCGCCGCTAAATTGAGGCAGATCGTAGATATCAACTCGAATGTTGTCTCCGCCACCTAGATAGTAGTCAGTATTAATGCTGATTGCGGGGGAGCCAGACTGAGCGAAGTTGCTTTGAGGGCAGGAGAGAGCGAGTACGATCGCCAGCAGCGATACCTGTAAAGCAGGAATAGTCAGCCTTTTCATAGGTAATAACAAATTAGAGAATACAAGTCAAGCCATGAAAGATATTTTAAGAGTACCCCTATTTGCGTTGATGCTTCTTTGTTTGGTAGCGATCGGATTTGTGACTGTTTATATTTTAGTCGCCCGCAAGCACAAATTTGCTGCCACCTTAGAAAAAATTTTTGTGTGGATTCTTTTTTTCACCATCACCAGTAGTTCTGGAGTCACTGCGATGCCCTTTTCTAAACTTCATCCCAGCGTTTTATCCAACTCCGACACTACACCGCCAACGATGATCGGTCAACTTTCCATTTATTTTGGCATGATCTTAATATTATTTCCCCGGCTCACTAAAACTTCCAAAAACTTTGTTGATGTAGTTATTAAATGGATTGCAGGAGACCCTTGCTTTTGTTTATTTGTGTTGCTGATGGCTTTATCTGGGTTGTGGTCGCAAACTCCTGAAATTACTTTCCGGCATATTTTTACGATGTTGGGAATTACAGTGGCTTCTATTTATGTAGGAAAACAATATACTTGGGTGGAGATTTATGGATTATTGAGATGGCTGACCAGTTTATTAGCTATCTGGGGAGTTCTCAAAAATAATGCAGGCTCGGACGGCTGCTGGACGGGAATTTTAGGTCATAAAAACCCTTTTTCTTTTCAAATGGCCAATACAGCTTCTTTATGGATTTTATATGCTGTTAAAGAACCTAAATATCGATACCTCTCATTATTTATCACTTTAATAGCTTTAGTAGGATTGCAAAAAGGTTGTAGTGGAGCCAGCCGGATTTTGACAGTAATATTAATCGGTTTTTGGATTTATTTATCAATCTTGAAAAAACTGCCTCTCAAATGGGCTTTTGTCTTATTTATCTTATTTTTGGCGGGCAGTATCGCTATAGCAATTTTGGTTTTAAATAATTTAGAGGCTATTGTTGTAGATGGTTTGAAAAAAGATATGACTTTAACCGGTCGGACAGAATTTTGGCCATTAATTATCGAGCGAATCAATCAAAACAGCCCCCTATTTGGTTATGGAATGGCTGGATTTTGGCAGTTCGAGCGGGCCTTGGAAAACCCAGCTTACGGAATTGTAGTAGTTAAATCAGGTTTTGTGCCGCCCCATTCCCACAATGGTTTTATCGATATTCTTTGCGAGCTGGGTTGGAGCGGTTTATTATTGTTTCTTTTCTCCTTTGTAAATAATGTATTTAGAGGGATAAAATACATGATTAAAGAAAGTTTTCCCGAGTCGGCTTTGCCTTTGTATCTATTAACATTTATGCTAATGACTAATTTGACTGAGGGGGGGTTACTTGCGGTTGGTACTTATTGGTGCTGGTATGTAGTTTTATCGGTAAGATTGAGCTTAGATATGACTGCTAAGGATAATCAACGCTGATTGTTGAGTGTTGAGTGTTGAGTGTTGACTTTCCCATTACCCCTCCCCCATTTCCCCAGGAATGTTTCACTCTCACCAAAAAACTCAAATGATGGAGAGAGGGACTCGGGAGAGGGGGGAGAGACTGAAAACCTGAAAAATTCATCGCCAAGAGCGTTTTCCCAATCTCTGACTCTCCCCCTCCCCATCTCCATCACCCTATCAACCGAAAATGGAACAGCCCTGCAACAAGAGGCGTGGACTGCTGACTGCGCACAGTTGACTGATGGCTTTTGTTGAGTTCGATCTAAATAACATGGCTCGAACTTATTTCAGTCTCAACTGTTGCCTCTACTGGTCGAGGATTTTCCGCTAAAAGATTTGTTTTTGGCTGATAAACTGGCAAGTCGAACCAGAAAGTCGTACCCACATTAACTTCGCTAACTAAATTAATTTTAGTGTGGTGCTTGTCAATAATGTTTCTGACAATAGAAAGACCCAATCCCGTTCCTTCTAGAGTGTGAACTCGGTTTTCTACGCGGAAAAAGCGATCGAAAATTGCCTGTTGGTCTTCGGGATCTATGCCAATTCCAGTATCAGAAATTTCGATCCGCACTACGGGAAAATGTTTGGTGTTGGGTGACAAGTTGCGGTAGCCGGATGTGCTGTCTTTATGGGCTGCTGCTTCCGGCTCCAGCAAATACGCTCGAATTCCCACTTTGCCGCCGGACTCGGTAAATTTTAAGGCATTCCCGACTAAATTCGCAAATACTTGCAGCAGCAAATCGTAATGACCTAAAGCTGGCGGCAAATAGGGATCGACATCTTGCTCTAATTCAATTCCTTTATCCTTAGCATTTAACTGATAAGTCCGCAGCGTTTGTTCCACAGCTTGCGGCAGATCCACAGCATCTAGGTGATAAACTCGGCAGGATTCCAGCCGCGACAAGTCTAACACGTCGTTGACTAAACGGGTGAGGCGATCGGTTTCTCGATTGGCAATTTCTAGGAATTCTTTGCGTTCGCTTTCTTGAAGGTCTTCTCCGTATTCATAGAGAGTTTCAATAAAAGATTTGATATTAAATAAAGGCGTTCTCAATTCGTGAGAAACATTGCTGATAAAATTGCTTTTAGCCTCATTTAGTTCTACTTCGCGAGTGATGTCCTGCACTGTCATGGCAATGCCTTTGAGACTTTCGCGGTATTGACCGGAACCTTGATGCTTGGGGGTTTGTTCGTAGAAAGTACACTCTACCGCGATCGGGCGCTGCGGCTCGGTGCAGGTATTTTCTTCGTGGCGGATGCAGCTTTTGCACAGGGGTTCGGCATCGGATGCTTTGTGCAGAATGACTGTAGTTAAAACAATCCGCATTGTACGGTTGACTGGTTGGTCGATCGAGATCCGGAATTCACCGCCTTCGCTGACGCCCGCAGCTATGTCGTGCAGCGGTCTTGCCAACTCCTGCTGCACTTGGGCAGGTAATATCTGCAGGACGCTGACTCCGATCGCATTTTTGCCTTCCCATCCAAAAATTCGCTTTCCCGTCGGGTTGACTAACATCACCTGCAAATTCGCGTCCAGCAACAGCGCCCCGTCAGCAATAGTTGAAACCAAAGTTTCTAACTTTGCTTTTTCCGCTGTTAACTCTTCTATATTTTGTTCTTCATAGCTTTCTAATTTCTCGGCCATCTCGTTAAAACTGCCAATCAACTCGCCCAATTCTCCTCCCAAAGGCAGGTCAACTCGCTGCTTAAAATTACCCGAGGCGATGTTTTTGACCCCGAAGACTAATTGTTTGATCGGCTGAGTAATTGTCAGGGCGTTAAATACAGCGCCCAAAATTACCATCACCCAAATGGTGACAAATACTGCTAAAGTGACATCCCTAGTCAGATTTGAAGAGATAACTGCTGCGGGATTTGGGTTAATGCCGATCGCCAGCACCCCCAAATATTTATCTTCGTGAATTAGCGGCACAAATACGTCAGTAACTTCTCCGTCTGGAGTCAAGTGCTGCCGCACCAAAGGCAAAGAAGTCAAATTTCTCGCCTCAATATCGGCGAGAAAATTATCCGGGAGTTTAATTTGGCGTCGCAGTGTCAGGGAATTTTGCCGCGACGATTCCGAGAAAGGTATCCCCAAAAAAATCTCCCCTGCCTCGTCGGCGTAAAGCATATAGCGGACGCTGGTGGTGCTGCTGTAAAATTGGCGGGAAAAGCGGGCGACTTCGGAGCGATCGTTTTTCGCAATTAGCGGCGCCACATTTGCCGCCAACAGCAAGCCGAGGTCGCGACCGTAGCGAGTATCGTTAAGTCGGGCGTCTTGCTGAATAGTATTCACGGCCCAAAATGTCAGACCGCTCATAATTAACGAAACTACGAGGGTAGCACCGGCCATCAGGCGGGTCTGGAGGGTAAAATCCGACCACCAGCGGGCAATAATTTCTCCGATTTTGTTTAGTATGGCCAGCATTTTACCAGTTCAATATTAAAAGCAGGATTGAATAAATTGGCTCCTTCTGGGATTTTTTACTGCGACTTGCGCGCGGAGGCCGCAGAAATGCCAAACTTCATTGTGACACTTCTACTTTGAGATTGCTTGGCTTTCGGAGGGCGAAGGGCGATCGGTGCCGGAGGAAATTCCTAATCTCCGCCATCTTCGTTTGCTAGCGCTCGACGGCCGATGTCGCGGCGGCAGTATGCCCCTTCAAATTGGATGCAATCTACTGCAGCATAAGCTTTAGAAATAGCTTGTTCCAAAGTTTCTCCCGCAGCAGTCACCCCCAAAACGCGGCCGCCATCGCTGACTAACTGCTGTTTCAACTGAGTTCCAGCGTGAAACACCTCTGCCCCTTTAGCTTCAGCTTCCTCGATCCCCGAAATAACTTTGCCTTTTTGGTAATTTCCAGGATAGCCCCCAGAAGCCAAAACTACGCAAACAGCAGCCCCCGACTTCCAGCGAATGTTGGAATATTCACCGAGACGCTGCTGACAGCAAGCCAGCAGCAAATCTTCCAGAGGAGTTTCCAGCAAAGACAAAACCGCTTGAGTTTCGGGATCTCCAAAGCGGCAGTTGAATTCTAAGACTTTGGGTTCTCCTTCTGGCGTAATCATCAAACCTGCGTAGAGGACGCCCCGGTAGTCGATTTTGTATTTTTGCAGGGCTGCGACGGTGGGTTCGAGAATTTCTGCTTGAATCCTGTCCATGAGTTCGGGGGTGACAATTGGCGCTGGGGCGTAGGCTCCCATACCGCCGGTGTTGGCTCCCTTGTCACCTTCGCCGATCGGCTTGTGGTCTTGGGCCGGCAGCAGCGGTTCCACTGTAATGCCGTCGGTGAGGGCGAGAATCGATACTTCTTGACCTGTCAAAAATTCTTCGATCAAAACTCGGATGTTGTCGGTGCCGAATTCCCCTCGAAAAATACTGTTGATGGCGCTGTGAGCCATTTTGACGGTGGTGGCAACGGTGACTCCTTTGCCTGATGCGAGTCCGTCTGCTTTGATGACTATGGGGATTCCTTCTTCCGCAACATATGCTTTGGCTGCTTCGGCGTTGGTAAATACGGCAGCTTTGGGCGTTGGGATGCCAGCTTTGAGCATCAATTCTTTCGCCCAGGATTTGCTCGATTCAATTTGGGCGCCGGCTTGGGTGGGGCCGAAAACCATCAGTTTTCGCTGTTGGAAGTAGTCAACGATGCCTAGCGCTAGGGGCAGTTCCGGGCCGACGACGATCAGTCCGATGTTGTTGACCATCACAAAGCGTTCGATGCCTTGGAAGTCGTCGATGTTGAGCGACAGATTTTGACAGCCTTTGGTGGTAGCTGTGCCGCCGTTCCCAGGCACGCAGAATACTTGTTTGATCCGCGTAGATTCAAGCAGTTTTTTTGCGATCGCGTGTTCGCGACCTCCGTTCCCCACAACCAAAACTTTCACAGCATCCTCACCTATAACTTTTGTTCTCTGAATATCTGATTTTCAGTGTTTGCACCTGTCTATCTGCTTTTTTGCAGTGCTGTCAATTATGCCATGCTTAGCGCTGCCAAATTGCTAGATGTGGCACTTTTCTCTTGGCCGGCGGCTCGATCGCTGTTTTCCAACCCCTGGGAGCGTGCAGTAATTAAAGACTTTCCTAGATCCAGGATGCTGCGGTTATTCTTTGATTCAATACTTTTACTTAAGAGGTAGATTGCGATTTACTGTTGGGTGGAGGCGGGTTTATTGAGATTGTTGGTACTTGTTATATATTGTTTGTGAACCCGCCCCTACAGGATATTAATAGCGGTACTAATTGCTATAAAATAGGAAGGCTAACATAATTACATTTACTGATATGAAATCAACTCAAGCCACTGCCAGTACATCTCCGAAAATTCAGCGGGTGGGCGTTGTCGGCGGCGGCCAGCTAGCTGCGATGATGGGGGATGCTGCTAAGGCGCTGGGGATTGAATTGCTAGTGCAAACTCCTGATGCTGCTGACCCGGCTGTTTCTGTGGCGGATGGCGCTGTTTTGGCTGCTGTTGATGATGTTTTGGCTACCGCTGAATTAGCCGATCGCTGCGATGTGATTACTTTTGAAAATGAGTTTGTGGATTTGGATGGTTTGCGATCGCTAGCAGAGCAAGGCGTGTTATTTCAGCCGAGTTTGTCCTCGCTTTCTCCTTTGTTGGACAAGTACGTGCAGCGCTGTTATTTACAAGATTTGGGTTTGCCAACTCCCAGGTTTTGGGCGTGGGATTGCAGCCAGGATTTGCACCTCGATTTTCCGTTTGTTGTCAAAGTTCGCCGCCACGGTTATGACGGCCAAGGTACTTTTATTGTTAAGGATCGTCCGAGTCTTGAGTCAATTTGCGATCGAGTTAAAGGCCAGTCTTTGCTGGTGGAAGAGTTTGTGCCGTTCGATCGCGAGTTGGCAGCGATCGCCGCTCGATCGGCAACTGGCGAAATTGCAATTTACCCGATCGTCGAAACTCAACAGGAAAATCAGGTTTGCCGGCTGGCGATCGCGCCTGCGGATATTAGTTTAGAGGTTAAAAGTGAGGCTGAGGCGATCGTCCGCACTCTGCTCAATAGTTTACAAGCTGTCGGCATCTTCGGCATTGAATTATTTTTAACCGCCGACAATCAACTGTTAGTCAATGAAATTGCACCGCGCACTCACAACTCGGGACATTTTACAATCGATGCTTGCGAAACTTCACAATTTGAACAGCATTTGCGCGCAGTTTGTCAACTGCCTTTAGGCAATTGCGATTTGCACTCTGCTGGTGCTGTCATGGTAAATTTACTCGGCTACGAATCGGCTGAGTCCGACTATTTAGAGAAGCGCCAACAACTGGCACAAATAGATGGTGCTTTTGTGCATTGGTATGGTAAGAAAGTATCGCGTCCGGGCCGCAAACTCGGTCACGTTACTGTTTTGCTGAGCGAGGAAGCAGTGGATCGGGGGGGGGTACAAGCACGGGCGATCGCTCAAACCGTTGAATCTATCTGGAATCCAAATTAGATCGATCGCAGAGTTGCCAAAATCGAGTTAGTTGCTGTATATTAAATAAAGGTTCTACTGCGACGTTGGTGACTGCCAATAATGTTTTTTTGATCTATAACTCTTAACTCTCGGGAATCAAGATGTTTGGACAGCAGTAAACTGGGCTTGTACCCAGAAACTTTAAGTCCGAGCCAACGGTACCCACCTGGTAAAATACCAGGTCAAAAGCTGAGGTAAGACGGCGTTGCGGGGAGCCATTAAAATATTGATTGAGATAGGCGCTAATATGGCTAGCCTATTTTTTTTGTGTTTAATTGGGAATTGGGCATTGGTAATTGGTAATTTCTAATTCATCTGCCAACTAACAAATAACTAATGACTGGGGATGTTGGTTTGGATGGTGCGAGACGGTTAGGGCGATCGGCTTTAAGTTGAATTTTAAATTAATTGCCGATCGCCCCTTGCCATTCACAGTGCGCTCTGCTATTCTCTAAAAAAGACCGATAAGTCGGTTATCGCGAATAACCAAAATGTCAAAAGCTAGAGAAACCAGAGAAAAAATTCTCAGGGAAGCCGCAGCACTGTTCAACCAGTACGGCTACTCGGGTTCTTCTATGTCCGACATCATGCGCGTTACAGGCTTGCAAAAAGGAGGAATTTACAACCACTTTAAGAGCAAAGACGAGTTAGCGTTGCAGGCATTTGACTTTGCTGCCGAATGTATGCGCAGACAATATCTCGGGGCTTTGAAAGGAAAACACAATTCGGTCGATCGGCTAAAAGCTGTGATATCTTTATTTAGCACTTTTGCCGAAAATCCTCCAATTCCAGGCGGCTGTCCCCTGTTAAATACAGCAGTGGAAAGCGATGATACTCATCCAGCTTTGCGACAGCGAGTGCAAATAGCAATGGACGGTTGGCGCGCTTTAATTTGCAAAATTATTAACAAAGGAATTGCGAAAGGAGAAGTGCGAGAAAATATTGAAGCTGATGCAGTCGCAACCATTGTGATTTCAACCCTGGAAGGTGCCGTGATGATGAGCAAACTTTACGGAGATGCAATTCACCTCAAAAGAGCAATTACTCACTTGCACGGATATCTAGACAGTCTAATTTAGAACCGGATAATTTTTTTTACCGTTAAACAGACCGTTCGGTCTTAAAAGGGCGATCGGCTGATTAATTAGGAGTAGAGGAGTAGAAATGAACATGGAAAAAAACCAGAATCAAACTTGGCTGCTAATTGGGTTAACCCTGAATCTCGTTGCTACAATCCTTCACTACACCGACAACTTCATCTTTTTTAGCAAATACCCCGCACCTGTATGGATGCACCCCCATCAAGTCTGGATTGCTTGGCTGATATTGGCACCATTTGCTGTAGCTGGTTACATTCAATATGCAAAGGAAAATTACTGGGCTGCATATCTGTGTTTGTGCGTCTGGGCACTAACTAGCGTTGGGGGAATTGCCCATTACTTTTTTGGTTCTTTGTCAGCTTTTTCAGTAAAGATGCACGTTTTTATTTGGCTTGAAGAATTGACGGGATGGATGCTGCTAGGTTTTATATTATGGTCTGGCTTAGTTCTTAAAGAATGGCGCAAAAACCAGCTTTTAAATTAGGACTTACCCTGTAATTCACTCATGTCAGGTGCGCAGTGTGTGCCTTACGCGTCGCGCTGTTTTTAATTTCAACAATCTACTGGGATTACCTAAAATGCAAGCATCTAGCGAACAGAAAAGACCTCTGGAAATAGCATTAAGCTTTCCCGTACAAACTTACGATATCGACTTTGCGGGAATCGTCAGCAATATTGTTTACATCCGCTGGCTGGAAGACTTGCGGATCGCACTTGCTGCTGCTTATTTTCCCGTACAAAAAATGCTGGAAAACGGTGTGGCTCCGATGCTGGTAAAAACAGCAATTGAATACAAGCAGCCGATTAATATTTTCGATAAACCAACTGGAAAAATTTGGATGAGTAAAATGAAATCGCTGAAGTGGATGATGGATGCTGAAATAATTGTAGCTGGTAAAGTCGCTGCGATCGCCCAACAATCTGGTTGTTTTATTACACTATCAACTCGGAAGCTAGTACCGATTCCCGATGAGCTTTCTCAAGCATATCTTGCACAACAATAAATCGATAAATATTTACTCAAACTACTGTTTTTATTAAGCACTTCAGTTTTTTGATTTTCCGCATCAGAAATAATGCCAAAGCCCAAAAAATCCCAACACTTACAGAACTCAATTACTTTATGAATCATTCAACCGTTGCCAATGCCGAAGTCGTCCGCCTCATCACCATTCCTATCAGTCATTACTGCGAAAAAGTGCGGTGGGGGCTTGACTTGCTAAAAATTCCCTACATCGAAGAAAGACACGTACCAGCTTTTCACAGCTTTGCCACCCGCAAATACGGAGGTAGCAGCGTTCCCGTTTTAGTTACCAAGTCTGGCAATTTTACCGATTCAACAGATATCTTGCATTATCTCGATACGCTAAGTCGAGAAAGCCACGGTTTATATCCAAAAGAGCCAGAATTGCGCCGAGAAGTCGAAGAACTTGAAGAGTTATTTGATGCTAGACTGGGAGCGGATACCCGAACTTGGGCATATTTTTATCGATCGGGCGATCGCAAAACAATGCGAACAGCTTGGTGCAACGGTACGCCTCTGTTTGAACGCCTTGGGTTTGAAATAGCCTTTCCGTTGATTAGCAGCAAAGTGCGGCAAGTCTACAGCATAACAGCAGACTCCGCCGCCAGTTCGCTGCAAGGAATCAAAGAAGTTTTCGAGATTGTCGATCGCAGATTAGCAGGTGGCAAAACCTATTTAGCGGGCGATACAATATCCGCAGCAGATATAATTTTTGCAGCGCTGGCGGCCCCGGTTTTGCTGCCGCCGGAACATCCGGTTTCGGTGGCGAAAATTGAGGAATTGCCGATCGAAATGGCGGCGGTAATTAAAGAATTGCAGTCAACTGCTGCCGGAGTTTACGCACTCCGCTTGTATCGAGAGCAGCGCCATGTTTCCTAATACCACTTGGGTAACAGGATTTTTAGCCTGCATCAGAGGGGTAATTTTGCAATGCGATCGACCCATTCTTCAGCACTAGATACCGCCCAAATTATTAACAATTCTTCGATAATAACTTCTATCGGTAGCCTTCTTGAAACGATAATGACTCCTGCGCTTTGGCTGTTGACTATGAATGCAGCAAACTCTGCTGGCATCGTTTTGCGATCGTGGCTGACAAGCACACGCTGCTGCTGTGCTGCAATCGCCAATACGTCGGGATCTTTAACTCCTTCTAGTCCCGCTGCAAAGGCCGATTGGAAGTCCACTGCGGATTCTCGCCGTAAAACTCCTGTGACGATCGCATGATTCAAATCAGCATCAGCTTGGTAACGAACATTCACGATTTTACCTGCTGTCTTGCTGTCTTTGCTGCGATTAATTTGTTGTACAAAACCGGAGCAGCAGACTGTAGCGGTTGAGGCATCGCATCAAACGCCGCTTCTTCTGCCTCCATATAAGCATCGATTTCAGTACGATTGGCTAGGTAGAAGGCGATCGAGCCATAAACTTGTTCGAGAGTCAGCAAGGGAAATGATTGAACAATGCTTTCAGGCGATTCCCCTTTTTGGAAAGCACAAACAACTGAGTCAATCGCAATCCGAGTCCCTTTCACCCAGTAAGTATTATTCCGATATTCTGTATATGATTTAGCTGCTAGAACTTGCATAAGTTTATTTCGATCTAACTATGTCTAATTATAGTCTGGCGGTCTAACATTCTATACCAGGTGTCAACTGCCGCCAACAACCGCAAGAGCCGATCGATCGCCCATCCTGTTATACAGCCGCAAATCCCCCTTGCAGAAAGCACCAAAAACGTGATACCGTTATAGCTTGTGTCCAAATAACACCAGTCCATGCCAAAACTCAAAACTCGCAAAGCAGCCGCAAAGCGCTTTAGAGCGACCGGCACCGGTAAAATTGTGCGCCGCAAAGCTTACAAAAGCCACTTGCTCTCCCACAAAAGTTCAGCTCGCAAAAGCCGCTTGTCTAAATTGGTCGTCATTGACGAAACCAACGACGGAAACGTGCGGTTAATGCTTCCATACTTGTAAAGTTTAACGGTAATCAACGATGACACGGGTAAAACGCGGTAATGTCGCTAGAGCGCGCCGCAAAAAAATTCTCAAAATAGCCAAGGGTTTCCGAGGCGCACAGTCGAAACAGTTCCGCACAGCTAACCAGCGGGTGATGCAAGCCCTGCGCAACGGCTACCGCGATCGCAAAAAACGCAAACGCGATTTCCGCCGCCTGTGGATTGCTCGGATCAATGCTGCATCTCGCACCCACGGGACGAGCTACAGCAAACTGATCGGCAACATGAAGAAAGCCAACATCGAAATCAACCGCAAAATGCTGGCACAAATGGCGATTATTGACCCCGCAACATTCGGTAAAGTCGTGGAAATGGCGAACCGAGCGGGAGCGTGAAAGCTCGATCGGGCTTCATGAAAAAGAAAGCAGAGCTAGTCCTTAGCTAGCAATCAAATAGACAAAATGGTACACTTGTAGACAAAC
>JAUBOG010000718.1:0-2464 GCA_036700105.1 Microcoleus occultus BM001215583 | reverse complement strand
CAACTTGCTGCGGTCGATGCTCAAAGTGCTTCTTAATTTGAAATTTTAACGAATCGGCTGGCACATCTTTTTTGTTGAGTTTAATACGAATATGCTCACTTCGTGGGAGAGTGGAATTGAGCGCTCGAATAACGGTGCGGCATTGTCGAAGAGTCAGGCTATCGACTTGAATGAAGGGTAGATTAAATGTGTCGGTATCGAGTTGAATATTAGAAGGAAATTCGGCTTTAACTTGTAGCGAAGAGGTGAGGCGCTGTTCTTCTGTGGGTTCTGGAGTTGCTGCCGATTCGGCAACACCAGGAAAGGAAGCAATTTCATTGAGAAGAGGCACAAAATCGGGGGCAAGTTCTGCTGAGAGTTTTTCAGAAGGATTCATTCGCTTCGATGCTAACAGCGTAGCGATATAGTGAACAATTAAGCCACCATAACCAAAAATTACCACAATTTCAATTGTGAGGGTGAGAAAATGCTGAATATGTTCGTACATGATTATAATTTGCAAGTGGAACATCTCTTAAACGCGCTCGCGTTTAATACAGCGTATCCCCGGTTTATGAAATGCAGCTTTAGACACGGCATTGCCTTGTTCCTACGGGGATTAATCTATCTGGGGTATACTTCATAAACTTGCAATATGCTGTATCAAAGCCTTTTAACAAAAACAGCCATTTAATTTATTGCAAAACGGTTTTACGCTGACTTATTGAGCAACCTACATTCTCGGATAAAACCAATTAACCATAACTTACGGTTTGTAACTGTGTTGCAAAGGTTTGAGATTATTCGCATTACTGGCGGAAGCTTTCCTACGCTCGATGGTAAACTCCGTCAAGGGTTCAGAATGACATAATTAAGTTATTACTCCATAAGTGCTATTAACTAAATCCTTGTGAGAATGCGATCATAAATGTCGCAAATCGAACTGATGCGGTGGGTGGGCGGGCAAATAAAATCCTGCTCCAAGCAGGATTTTATCCCCTTTATCGGGGGTCGTCATTGATTACTTGACAAAATCATCAATCTCTTCATTATCGTCAGTTGCCTTTTTCTTGTGAGAAGCTTTGACTGCCGATTCGATATAACGGAAGTGCAAGTCAATCACTGCTTGCTCAGATGAAAGCCAGTAAACGTTGCTCAAGATTTCTTCAAGCATCTCGTCAGCCGAGTAGCCTTCATATTGCTTGTTAAACCAAGTATTGAACGCTTCCCAGTCAAGAGCTTTACCTTTCTGCAACTGTCGTTGTTTGGCACGTCCCGTTAACTCGCGGGCAACGTGCAAAAACATCTCGAAGCGCTGTTCTTCAAGAGTTTCTGCAAATTGCTTTTGCATCGGAGTTGGAGCGGATTTGCGATTAGCCATGATTAACCCTCAAGCGTGTTTTTTCTTCACAACTAAAGCGACGACAGTTCGCTAATTACAATTAATTCAAAAAAATTAGTGGTGGGTGGGTGGGTAAAATCCAATTCACAACCAAGGTCAAAATTTCCTTGATTGTGAATTTGTTGGGTCTGCTTCCCAGAGCGTCCTGATTCGGACGGTGGCGACAATCATTACCCTCAATTGCGATTCGTGGAAAAGGCCTCGATAGAGGCAAAAAAATGCTCTGCTTTTTCAGCAGAGCTTTCTAATCAAACTTTAGCGATTATTCGTCGTCTTCCTCAAATTCCTCGTCTTCGTCTAGACTAAAATCATCCTCCTCATCGTCATCCTCATCGCTTTCCTCGTCTTCGTCTTCGTCATCAATTTCATCGAGTATGTCATCAATTTCATCATCTTCATCATCGAGTTCGTCGTCCTCATCGAGTTCTTCAGTATCTTCTTCAGAGGATTTAGCTAACTCGTTGCGACGCTTTAAGCTTTGAGCATTGAACTCCATTAAATCGGCAATGGCAGCTTGCGGGTTGTCAGCAATTGTATCGTAAAGTTGGCTCATCGCTAAGGCAACAACTTCGACACCATACTTGAGTTCCTCGGGCCGGCCAACTAGCTTGGGAAACACAGTATTGTTCCACTCTTGCCAGTCGAACTTTTTACCATTGCCATTACCGTTGCGCTTGTTCAACTGAGCTTGAATATCCAATCCCAGTTTTTCGCGAATTGCGTGGCCAACCTTTGTCGAAATACGGCTATCGCGACGCTGAATTGTCACACCGTACTTCTTATGAATTGTATTCCGAATCTGTTTGACTAGCTCGACAGCAAGTTGCTCGGAGCTGAGGTTAGGTTGAGGTTTTGATTTAGCTCCATTGTTACTGCCGACTGTTTGACTGTTCTGTTTTTCGGGCGGTTTTGATTTAGCAGGCACTGGTGACTGAGAGCGATTTGGAGTGGCTGCTGTTTGTTTTTTAGTTGTAGCCATGATTGACAATTTAACTTGCTTAACATCAAGTTATGAGTGCCGTTAGGCACAATTACCCCCTCCAGTTGAGGGGGCGTATTTCGCTCATTAGCAGGAAGTTAAAT
>JAUBOG010000717.1:0-2469 GCA_036700105.1 Microcoleus occultus BM001215583 | reverse complement strand
ATAAGGGGGGACTCGCGGGGGGTGAATTTGACGAGAGCAAGAGGTCTATTAGTCATTAGTCATTAGTCATTTGTTCTTGGTAGCCACTGACTAATTACCGATCGCTGTTGACTATTGACTGTTGACTGACTAATGCTGAGTGTTGACTAATACCAATTTTAAAAAGTCTTGCTGAGCGTAATTGTCGGATCTAAATTATCCTTCATTCGCTCTCACCACCGACCGGACACGGCAGTGCCGTTTCCCTACAGACGATCGCTGATAATTTATATGCAGCACTACTTTTCAGAATTGCTATAACTACTGCTGACCAATGACCAATGACTAATGACTAATGACTAATGACCAATAACTAAAGCTGTTTAGTCATGATTTCTTTGAGCAAATCCAGCCCCTTCTTAACTCGGCGAGAAACAGTCACCGCGCTAATACCCAAGCGTTCGGCTGTTTCCTTCTGCGTCAAATCGTAGAGAAAAACAAACTCCAATATCTCGCGAGTCCGCTGTTCCAACATCGCCAAAGCTTGCTGTACGCGAATTCGATCCTCTTGGGCCAACTGAAAACTCCGATACTTGCTATCGGGTACCAATTCTCCCAGACAAGTCGCTCCCTGATCTTCATCTTGCACCGGCGCGTCCAAACTCAGAGGCGATCGGTTGAGATGGGCCAACTTAATTTCTTGCCATTCTGCTACAGAAACCTCCAGAACTGCTGCTACTTCAGCATCCGTAGGTTTGCGGTTGAACCGCACCTGCAAATCCTCGATCGCTGCGACAGATTTGCGTTCCAGGGACAGCCAGTGGCGCGGAACTCGCACCGCAGGGCTTTTGTCCCGCAAGTAGTGTTGAATTTCGCCCCGAATGTAAGGAATTGCAAAGGAACTAAAAGCGTGTCCCTTCGACATATCAAATCGCTCGATCGCCCTAATCAACCCAAGACACCCCACTTGCAGCAAATCGTCGTAGTTTTCAGCGCACTGGTTGATCCAGTGGTAAACTTCTTTTCTCACCAGTCCAATATTCAGCTTCACTAACTGATTGCGGACTTCATTCGATCGAGAAAGTTGGTACTCGCGCAACAATTGCAAATTTTCGCTTTTTAGCTCGTTCGGGATTGCGGTAGACATGATGGCATAAGGGTTGGTAGAGCAGAGGACTGACGTTGCTTTAGACTTGGTTTCCAATCTAGTCTAAAAAAAATCATTTTGAGCTGGTGTAATCCTAGCACTCGATAACTGTGACAGCCGACACACCAGTTGAACTTTCGGACTTGGCGGGGATGTGGCGGGGTCATCCTAGAAATCTTTGGTCGCAGCCAGAACTTAAACGCGATTTTTTTCACACCGCATTATAATCTCAAAGCTGTTTTAATGCAATACTTTTATTGATTTTCAATTTGAATTTAATAACTCGTAACTTATCGCACTTTAATCATAAATTTAGTCATTAGTCAACAGTCTTAAGTTACGTTGCCAAAGACTGTTGACTAATGAATGACGAGCAGTAGCTTTAGGGCAAAAAACTGCTCGAGTTCGTTGGCGAAGCCCTCGCAGAGGATCGATCCTGAAAGCCTGTTTTACGACACAGAAGGCTCAATGCGAGCGTAAAACAGACCCCGAATTTTCACGTCCAGAGCGGGTCTAGCTCCCAAATCAGTATCAGAAGGCTGCACGCTCTCAAAAATGCCGCCAATTTCGCCAGTGGCGCTATTGACTTTAGCAACTTGTAGAGAAATTTTGCCCGCCTTGGTGCGGGTGTCAGCCAGCTTAACATTAGACCGTTTCAGTTTGGAATTGTCAGTAGCCGGAAGCGCTACAGCATTATCGTAGCCAGTCGATACCCCGCGACCTTTAGGGTCTAAAAAGCCTGCGCTGCGGTAAGAAGGAACGTTAAACTCCCCTCGCAAATCGGTGGAAGTATTGATAGCAACCACTCCCGGTTCGGAACTGGCCACCAGCTCTTTAATCGTAAACAAGAAAGGTACTTGCTCTCCGCCCGGTAACTGAATCGTAATTGCTTGAAAGTCCAAGCCGTCCTCTTCTTTAAAAGTCAGAGTTCCGTCATTACCTACCTTGAGGGCACCTTGAACTTGGTCAATGCTCGACGTGAACCGCGTCAGCAATTTACCAGGCACAAATTCCGCTTCTTGGCGTTTGTTTGTTGGTTCTTCTTTCACAAAATAAGTTGTAGGCTGCAAACACATACCACTCAGTTTGTAGGTGGCGCCCGCTTCGACGGGGATCGAACCCCGAGAAGTTTCTGCCAAGCTAGGGCAGTTATTAGCCAATCCAGTACCTCTAATCTCGTCGTAGGTGAGCAACTCGGTAGTCGCCACCGTCGTGTCAGGAGCCGAAGAACAAGCAACCAGGGCACTCATGCAAAAAGCTAAAAGTGCAACAATTAAAGCACGATATTTCATAAAAAAAACTTCGGTAAGTGGGAAACTCAGTGGCTTCAGCCCTGAGAGGAA
>JAUBOG010000716.1:0-2478 GCA_036700105.1 Microcoleus occultus BM001215583 | reverse complement strand
CCATTCGGTATTCGCATCTCTGCCAGGCCAGCATATATACACCGCTCCTGGTAATTCTTTGAGTAGCACTATCTCGTACAAATTCCAAGCTTCTGTGTAGTGGTGGCAACTTTCTTCATTGATGCACTCTCCGCATTCATCTAAACCCATTTGAGCGCAATCTAAAGCTAAAGTGCATGGTGTCACCTCTAACTTACTATTTTTTCTACACTAGCGGTAGCCATGATTTTGCCATTATTTTTGTTTCTATTTTAACATTAAAGCCTGACAATTTAGCTTTGTTACCCAGGATATTCTTAGGCTTTAATGCTAAGTTTAGCGGACTCTCAAGTGGGTTTCACGTTCTCCGAATTGTGCAATTTCCTGAGCTTCGATATCTCCTGATTCCAAAGCTTTGCGGATAGCGGAGTTATCGGCTGATACCTCAATGCGTTGAAAGTGGGGAGGAAGTTGTGCTACTTCACAAGCGTGTTTGATGGGCAACACTCCGCCATTCTTGCTGATAGTTAAGTGGAAACGCTGTAAGCTCAGGTTTTTCACACCCTGGGATTCGAGACACTTCTTGAGTTGTTGCTTCATCCAATCAACCCGTGTGCTATCCGATGCTGCTAGTTTACTCAGGCGTTCTGCTTCAGCTTTCCGTTGTTTGCTCAGAGCGTGGCGGTTGGTGATGGCAGCGCAGTAATTGTCTACTTTGATGAGCCATTGGTCGTGGGTGTTATCGCGTTGTTCGAGTAGTTGTTGCACCGCTGCTTCTAATTCGGGTGTGATTTCTTCACCTTCGATGCTGTCGATTAGCTCATCAAAGTCCTCCAGTTCGGCGGTGAGTTGGTGCAATGATTTACCGCGCACTCGTTCTTTTTCTCGGTGAGCATCGCAGCGACTGGAGATAAGAGCGCGTTGCTCTGGATTCATGTGTTGCCACGCTTGCTGCACAATTGAGTAGGATTCAGGAGTATCCGGGGTGTCGTGCTGTGCTGTTAGTTGAGCTTTGAGGGCGGTCAGTGCTTCTATTCCCTGTTCTGATGCTGCTAGCAATTGAGTGCAAATGGCATCCAAGAAGGAGGTGTTGGGCGCGTAGATTCAGTCGATGTAACAGATTCCTGGGAGACAGGTAATTGCGTCTTCTTTCTGGGCATGATGTTCTCACCGGGGATGCCTTGTTCTAAAATTCAAAAAATATTAAATGTATCAGCAACATTTATCAGTCAATGCAAAATGAAATTTATCGAAAATGGAGTTGAAGAATTAAAACTGAAGTATCAAGGGTCAAAAGCATATCTAAGTCAAGCGCAACGCCGGGAGATTATTAATTACTTAGATAGTCAAGTGTATTTAAGCCTACAGGAGTTTCGGTAATATCAGGATTTTCTATCTTGAAGGAGTGAAAAAACTAATAGGATCTTGAGCTGTAGCGCCATTCGCAATCGCCGCCAACCCAGATTTCGAGCCAAACTAAAACCCAAACCCCAACCCGCCCGCCATGCCCTTGCCTCCCCGAATGCGATCGCTTTTATGCCCGGATGAGACGGTATTCTGAGTAATGGCAACAAAAGCGATCGCCCTATAGAGAGATGAGCTTTGACGTTTATGGCAAAACCCAAAAGGTATCCAAAAAATTGGCGAGAGATTGCGTTATCCGTGAAAGAAAGTGCGCTCTGGCGCTGCGCTAAGTGCAATCAACAATGCCTCCGACCTGGTAAGAAAAGTGGTTTAACCAAGTCCGAACGATGTTCCCTAACTTTGACAGTGCACCACCGCAACCGGATACCGGAGGACAACCGTCCAGAAAACTTAATAGCCCTTTGTACTGCGTGTCACCTTTCTTATCACAACCGCGGGCAATCCAACGTCTCGCCTGGACAATTATCGCTGTTCCCCGATGATGGCATTGACTGGGATATGATGGATTGCTCTCTGGAATCTGCAATTTAAAATATCAAAGAATATTAAAGAATTAGCAGAACTGCTTCAACCCTTGCAGCAAGAAGATAAAAATCTGCACGGAACACGCGCAGATTCTCACCAATACAGACTGAGGCAAACGCTTGCGGAAGCCGAGTTGCAAAGTTTAGAGCGGAAACATCAAATCAAGCTGCCCGAAGATTACCGTACCCAATTTATTTCTTTGAAGATCCAGAAATCCAGGCTCAACTTGAGTTAAACGAAGACAGGATAGTTATCAAAATCCATCTTTAGCCTTTCATATTAGCGCAACCTTAGCAGAGTTGCTCTTTGTAGGGAGGGCAAAGCAACCGGCAAAAACCGAGATTTTTTCTTTGAAAGGCAGCCTGTCCCCGCCATTTGGAGGGGGCTATTTTAATTATCCAAAACCACCGGATTTGGTGAGGTCAGACTTAAACTGAAGCCAATACTATTATTTTATAACGTAATAAAAGCCAGCGTTTATGAAGAAAAAATCCTCAATACCAGATGCGATTCTGGCTATAGATTTTGGCGGCTTATCTACTAGAGTTT
>JAUBOG010000715.1:0-2489 GCA_036700105.1 Microcoleus occultus BM001215583 | reverse complement strand
TTAATCTTAGGGTTAGTTACAAACAAATTAATTTCTTTATCGTTTCTAACTGCGTACATAGAAGAAGATACCGACGGACTAAAGCCTGATCCCGTGTTTGCATAAGTAGTCTGATAATTATTGAAAGAGCTATTTCTATGATAATACACTCCCTTAAGTATGAGCTTGATACGTACAGAAGGATTTTCAGGAATTGGCATATTTTCATGATAATACCATAAAGGAGGGTTATAAAAATAAGCCGTACTCGTATTAACCAAATCAATCAGGGTATCGGCATACATATATCCATTGGCTCGTGGATTGCCTAGCCCGTCATGGTATTTGTTAAAATTGCCGCTGCCATCGTCTTTTTGCATAAAATGCACGTTTATATTCAAAAATCTTACTCCACAACTATTAGGAGTAGGAGCTAGAGGAGTGGGTATAGACATAGCATTAGAAGAGGGAGAATGCTGTGTTGTAGCACATCGCATCGGCTGCGGAATTACCAAAGGGGGGGGAGAAAGATAAAATTCATACTGCTAAAGAGTGGGTTGAGAAAGTAGTGCGTTTGAAAATTGTGGAGAATTGGGAATCTCAGGATGTACCCGAACATTTGTCCACAATTCGCGATCGGCTTTTCAAAGAAAATCAGCGCATTATCCGAAGACTCGGATTGTACCAGCAAATTTTACAGCAAGTTGAAATTGTCCCCGATGGTAGCGCCGAACAAATGGAATTGCGATTGAGCGGATTAATCCTCAAGCGCCGGGAAAAATTAACCATTTCTAATCCTATTTATGAAGCTGTATTTAACAAAGAGTTAATCGCTCAAAAATTAGATAAACTCTCACCTTATTCGGAAGCGATTAAAGTCTGGCTGAATTCTAACTGTGAAGATGATTCCCAACTGTTGCGGGGAGATGATTTGCAGTCAGCATTAGTTTGGGCGGCTGATAAAAGCTTGAGAAACGAAGATTTTCAGTTTTTGACTAGCAGCCAAAAAGTTATTTTGAGCAACCAAAATCAATTGCTGCATTCAGCTCAAATCCAAACTCGAACAGCTCAGGTAGAGGCTGAGTCTGCCAAACAAAAAGCCAAACAGTGGATCGGCATCGGTTCTGCGGTACTGGCCGGATCGTTAGTTGGGGCGATCGGCTTTTCTACTCTCGCTTACCAGCGGTTTAAACTAGCACAAGCAAGTATTGAAATCGAACAAAATGGCAGCGATGCTTTGCTGTTGGCTGTATCTCAAAAAACTGAGAACAGCCAAGCTTTGTCAGAGGCTTTACTGAGGGCGATCGCCTCCGGAAAAAGATTAAAAACTTTGGTTGAAAACAAACCGCATTTAGAACAATATCCAGCAACTAGACCGCTGTTAGCCTTACAAGTAATTCTCGATAAAATTAGCGGAAAAGAACAGATAAAAGCCTCATCACTTCCGCAAAGAAAGATGAATTGGCAAGCTCATGCTGGTGCAGTTACCAGCGTCAGCTTTAGCCCAAACAAACAAATTTTAGCAACCGCCGGCATAGATGATAGAGTTCGGATTTGGAACTTTTCCGGGCAGAAACTTGCTGAATGGAAAGCTTTGCAGCAATCAGTTAATATGGTAAATTTTAGCCCAGACGGCAATTTTTTAGCCACCGCAGGAAGGGACAGCACAGTTAAGTTTTGGAATCTATCAGGTAAAAAACTTTCTCAAGTGAAAGCGATTGAAGGCTCTGTTACTAGCATCAGTTTTAGTCCTGAAGGAAAGTTGTTGGCGGCGGCCGGAATAGACAGCAATGCTGCAATTTGGGAATTGCCAAAGCCGCAAAAAAATATATTATCTATTCTCAAACTTTCCGGTCATAACGGCTTAGTCAGAAGCGTAAATTTTAGCCCACAAGGCGATTTTTTGACAACTTTAGATGGCAAATCTACAGTGCGAATTTGGAGTTTGTCTGGCAAGCTGGAAAAAACACTAGCGGTGCCGGCTATTGGGATTAGTTTTCCTCCGCCCGGGCGGCAATATCGTTTTGCTACAGTAACATTGAATGGGAAAGTCTGCCTGTGGAACCTGTTAGAAAAAGAATTAGTTAATGAATTTGAGACGCTGCATTTAGATGCAAAATCAATTAGTTTTAGTCCTGACGGAGAACGGCTTGCTACAGTGGGAATTGACAAAACTGTGCGGCTGTGGAATTTAGCGGGGCGGCAGGTTGCTCAATTTGAGTTTGAGGAGAATGTTGTGAGTGTCGGTTGGAGTCGAGATGGCAGGCAAATTGCTGTAGCTGGAAGCAACGGCACTGTCTGGCTGAGACAGGTTGAAGGGTTGGCAGAATTGCTGAAGCAAAGCTGCAATTTTCTCAGCAGTCAACCGGAGTATTTGAGAAGGGTTTCAACTATCTGCAAGTAGGGACACGGCAATGCCCATTAGTGTCAACTTAAGACTAAAACGCTTGAGAAATCTTGGTTTTACGCCAAGTCTAGATCCCCCTAAATCCCCCTTAAGAAGGGGGACT
>JAUBOG010000714.1:0-2489 GCA_036700105.1 Microcoleus occultus BM001215583 | reverse complement strand
ACGGTTTCAACTTCAACCAATCGATTATCGACTCTCAAGGTCGCGTCATCAATACTTGGGCCGATGTCATCAACCGCGCTAACTTGGGTATGGAAGTCATGCACGAGCGCAACGCTCACAACTTCCCCCTAGACTTGGCCGCCGGTGCTGTCACCCCAGTAGCAATGGTTGCTCCTTCCATCAACGGCTAAATTTAGCTTTTGATTAACAAAAAGCGCTCCTAGAAATAGGGGCGCTTTTTGTTTTGGGAAGTATAATTCAACTCAGATGTTGCACCATTGTTAACAAGTCTTTTATAGGCGGGCAGGATGCCCACCCCACAAGAAATACACTGTTTGTGGAACAGGCATCTTGCCTGTTCTTGAGAATGGTGTAAGATGATTTAATAGATTTTCTTGGGTTAAATCCGTTCAATCGGTTAAATCCCGCAGACGGCTCGCTGCCGAACTTCCCGATCGATCTGATATCAATTCCGGTAGCATCAGAATTATTAATATTACCGAAATCAGGACACGGCAGTGCCGTTTCCCTACAATTAATCCGGCGCGCAAGAAACGGCACTGCCGTATCCTCTATATTATTCCGAAACTACTGAATTGGATATGATATATTAATTAAGAATTATTATTTTTGGCAATTATCAAAGTGGCGATATTTAACAGGCACAAATTTGAAAAACTCGCCGTTGAGAAATCGAAAATATTCCTCTGGGCGATCGCACTTTTCAGCGGAATTTCAATGGGATTGACAACAGCACCAGTCAATGCTTGGCTGCTGGCTTGGGTAGCATTAGCTCCCTTGTGGGTTTTGGTTGTTAGTTATCAAAAGCCAAAAATAGAAGAACAAAAACAAAAACAAAAATTTCTTTTCCTTCATGATTCCTCCCATCCGTTAAATCCGTTACAGAATCCGTTGCCGAACTTGATTCTTCCTGCACTCTGGGGAATTGGCTATCACGGATTAGCTTTATCTTGGATTATGGGAATTCACCCGATGACATGGTTGGGGGTTCCTTGGTGGCCGAGTTTGGCGATCGCACTTTTTTGCTGGGCCTTCATCACCCTTTGGGGAGCAGCATTAGTCACCGTTTGGGCGTGGCTGTTTGTAATTCTCAACTCCCTCACTTTACCGCGCAAAAATCCCATTCTTATTCTTAACTCCCCCCCTTTACAAGGGGGGGCTGGGGGGGGTAGCTCTAAATTATCAGCGTTAACTCGCGTTTTAATTGGTACAGCTTTGTGGTGCGCCTTAGAAAGTATTTGGAGTACAGGTTCGCTGTGGTGGACATCTCTATCATACACGCAAAGCCCGCACAATTTAGCAATATTACACCTCGGTCAACTCTCCGGGCCCAGCGCAGTAACAGCCGCTATTGTAGCAGTAAATGGTTTAATTGCCGAAGCTTGGCTCGAAGGAAGTTCGGCAACGGATGCTGTAACGGATGTAACGGATGGAATTCGCCTCCCCCCTCGGGCGAGGAAGAAAAAAGTAACAGGAAATAATTTGATTTTTTATATTTTACCTGCGACTTTGTGTTTAGTTTTGCATTTTATCGGCTGGAGTTTGTACAATCGCCCCTTAATTCAAGAGGCGGGAACAGCTTTAAAAATTGGAATTATTCAAGGCAATATTCCTAACGAGATTAAGTTTGACTCAGCGGGTTGGCGCAGGGCTTTGGAAGGTTACACGGCTGGGTATAAAGAGTTAGCAGACAGGAAAGTCGATGCTGTGTTGCTTCCAGAGACGGCTTTGCCTTTTATCTGGACAAACGAGTATGAGCGTTCTACTCTTTCCTTTTACCGAGCTATTCTCGATCGCGGTGTGGTGGCTTGGGTTGGAGGATTCGGACAGCAAGAGAATAGTATCACTAACAGCTTATTGGCGATCGGCAAAACCGGAGAAATTGTCGGCCGCTACGATAAACGAAAGTTAGTCCCTTTAGGCGAATATATCCCTTTTTACGAAATCTTAGGGGGGATTATTAATCGGCTTTCTCCCTTAGATGCTCAGTTAGTACCCGGCAATTCTAAACAATTGTTTGATACGCCGTTTGGCCGCGCCATTGTCGGAATTTGTTACGATTCTGCCTTTGCTGAAATTTTCCGATACCAAGCGGCGAAGGGAGGCGAATTTATGCTCACAGCTTCCAACAATGCCCATTACAAACCGCCGATGCTGGCTCAACATCACGCTCTCGATGTGATGCGGGCAATTGAAACTGATAGATGGGCAGCGATCGCAACTAATACGGGTTATTCTGCTTTTGTAAATCCTCGCGGCGAGACGGTTTGGATGTCTGGAATCAATACATATGAAGTCCGAGATGCTACTATTTACAGGCGGCAAACTAAGACTTTGTACGTGCGGTGGGGCGATCGGCTGACACCTTTATTGTTAGTATTGGCTGGGTTAATGCGGTTGATTGTTAGAAATTAACGGGGTGCATCTCATTTTTGCAAATATCTTCGTAGGGGCGAAGCATTTCGGCA
>JAUBOG010000713.1:0-2490 GCA_036700105.1 Microcoleus occultus BM001215583 | reverse complement strand
CACCGTGTTTTAACAATAATTTTGCGACTTCATAATTTCCTGTCCATCCTGCCCAATGAAGGGGACACTCTTGAATGCCATCTCTTGCATCAATATTTGCATTATTAGCCAAAAGTAGTCTTACGATCTTAACATTATTATATTCAACTCCATAATGAAGAGCTGTAATTTTATTGTTGTTAGGAATATTTACATCAGCACCTAATTGTGTGAAATAATAGACCAAATGATAATAACTTAATTTAGCCGCTCTATTTAAAGGAGTAAATCCATCTTCATCTTGAACGTTAATATTGGCCCCATCATTAATTGCTTTTTTAATTCCCTGAACATCTCCATGCAAAGCAGCAGCGACTAAAGCTTTGTCTGCATCTGTTTTTGGAATGTTTTGAGCGTTGACTTGAAATATTCCAATAAGAAAAGGTATTAAAAGAATTAAGGAGTTGAAGTTGAAACTATAATGAATTTTTTTATCCAAATGTTCATTTTTAAATTGAATGAAAAAGATAAAATTAATGGATAAGAACAATTGGTTTAATCAACCTATGTTAATAAAATCTTAGAGTTGAGTATTTAGTGAATAATTTTATTTACTTCGCTAGTAAATTTAAAATAACAATGATCCTAATTTTTTCTTAGCACGTTGATTGTCCATATTTGTCGCACAATGAGGCTGTAAAATAAACTGTGTCAGAGGTTAAAAAATTTAGACCTTTAATACAGTTAACTATGAGTAAAAAGAACAACTTCGACTATGACGCTTTAAAGAGTAAGGCGTTGTCGCAATTCAGATCTGGTAAATCATTGTTCGGTAAAGATGGCGCATTTGGACCTCTTTTAAAGGAGTTTTTAGAAGCGGCCATGGAAGCTGAACTAGATGAACACTTAGATGACGAGCAGCGAGAGAATGGCAATCGTAGGAACGGCCATGGTACAAAAAGGCTCAGGACTGGTGATGGCACTATTGATCTAGATACTCCAAGGGATCGATCTTCTAGTTTTGAGCCACAGATAGTGAGGAAGCGGGAGACTATTTTAGCAGAGAGTTTGGAGCATAAAATCATTGGTATGTATGGGTTAGGGATGAGTTTGCGGGATATTTCTGTACATATCAAGGAGATGTATGATACCGATATTTCCGCTTCTACGTTATCAGCTATTACAGACAAAGTGATACCGTTGGTAAAAGAGTGGCAAATACGGCCTTTAGAAGAGACGTATTGCATTGTTTGGTTAGATGCCATGCATTACAAGGTTAAGGATGATGGAATGATTGTAAATCGTTGTGTGTACAATATTATAGGCATCAATGTAGATGGGCGAAAAGATCTGTTAGGGATGTATGTTTCAGAGTCAGAAGGGGCTAATTTTTGGTTAAGCATTCTTTCCAATCTGCAACAAAGAGGTGTAAAAGATATTTTGATAGCATGTATTGATAATTTAAAAGGATTTGCGGAAGCCATTGGTAGTATCTATCCACAAACAGAAGTGCAAAGTTGTGTAGTACATCAGATTCGTAACTCATTAAAGTATGTATCAAGCAAAGATCAAAAGCTATTTATGGCAGATTTAAAACCAGTGTATCAAGCATTTACAAAAGATGAAGCGGAAGAGCAATTAAGTGAACTAGATAATAAATGGGGTAAAAAATATCCGATTGTTATAGAGTCCTGGAATCGCAATTGGAGTAAACTAAGTACCTATTTTAAGTATTCTCAAGCGATAAGAAAGTTGATTTATACCACCAATACCGTTGAAGGATTTCACCGACAGATAAGAAAAGTGACTAAAACTAAGGGAGCGTTTACTTCAGATATGGCCTTATTAAAATTGATTTATCTGGCTACCCAAAATATCCAAAAGAAATGGACTAACCCACTTCAAAATTGGAGCTTGACAGTATCTCAATTATCCATACTGTTTGGCGACAGATTGAAACTAAAAATATAACCCTCATTACTGATTGATATTTTTTGCATCTTTGAAACAAGACTCAACACCATCAGAAAAATTATCAACCAGCAATGAGTTCAACCTATTTAAAAAAAATTGACACAGTTTAAATTACACACCCGATACAGTAACACCAAATTGTAATTTTATATATTTATTTAATGTAACTCTACTTACACCAAGCTTTTGAGCATAAAAATTAATATCGCGGTGCAACTGTATATTATTTACCAATAATTGTTTAAATAAATAAGCTAGTTGATTGGTTTCTGTTTCCTCAGAAATATGATATTGTACAGCGTAAAGTCGATTGAGTTTAATTAAAACAAAATACAATATAGATCTTACCAGATGTTTACTATCAGATTTGATACACTTAAATTCACTCTTTAGCTCATTAAACAAACTATGTAATTGTTCTAGCAACTTTTTTTCAATCTGAATAGCCAAAGGATGCCTCTTATTGTAAAAATATTGTAGCTTGAAAATAAAAAGTTTATCAGAAAAAAAATCAGATAAAAAGCCTTCTTGAAATAA
>JAUBOG010000712.1:0-2497 GCA_036700105.1 Microcoleus occultus BM001215583 | reverse complement strand
ACAGTGTTGCAGGTCTAAAAAGCTCTTATAACATTGGCGAAGCGAACATTACCCGTAAGGGATTCGGAGACAACCATATCTCCATAGAGGGGCAACCATACCCCTCTAACCCCGCAAGGGGATTCAAGGCGGTTGAAACCGCCGGGTCGTTTCCCTCTCAGGACTAAAGTCTCTGAGTTTCCCACTTACCGAGCCATTGGATGAGTCAAGATCGCAAAACACCAGGCCGTTGGTCTGCATCAGAATCCTTGGAGCCAAAAAAGGATACTTCATCGCTAGTGCCGCTTCCAGCCCGTAAAAACCGCGCTGAGCGACTCAAAGAGATCCGAGATTTGGTTACTTCGGGAAAACTGCCGGGAGGGCATCTGGGACAACCGCCGAAAGAGTCGCCAGAAAACTCGCAGCCGGGAGAATACAATCCGCTGTGGCGGATCTGGTCGAAAAAGTGGCAGTTTTGGCTGGCGGTGAGTTTGATGCTGTCGGTGGGTATGGGGTTTGTGGCAATTTCGTCTTTGCTCAACCTGGCGGGCCAGTCGAATTGCTCGAAGATTTTTTGGCCGACGGCTTCGGCTAACGATCGCTTTTTTTGCGCTCAAGAAGCCGCTAGCAAGCGGACGGCGGATGATTTGCTGCGCGCGATCGAATTAGTGAATGCTTTGCCGCAAGACCACCCGCTGCGGCCGAGAATTAACAGTCAAATCGATCGCTGGTCGGAGGATATTGTCAGGCTGGGAAATTCGAGCTTCCAAGAAGGGAAACTCCAGGAGGCGATCGCGATCGCCCGCAAGGTGCCTAAAAACGTTCCCGCTTACCCGACGGTGGAAAAGCAGATTGAAAAGTGGCAGTCGATATGGAGCGATGCAGAGAAAACTTACCGCACCGCCGAAGATTACTTGCGTCAGGAAGAGTGGACGCAGGCTTTCCGCCAAGCTACTCTGCTTTTGGATTCGGGCAATACTTTCTGGGAATCGGCTAAGTACGAGGAACTGACTAAGGTAATTGAGGCGACAAAGGCTGAGGGCAATAAGTTGGTAAAAGCCCGGAATACAGCTTCGGAGGGAGGGCTCGACAATTTGGTGACGGCTACCCGGCTGGCTCAGGGAATCGGTCAAAACAGTTATTTGTATCAAGCAGCCAATAAGACGATCGCCGAATTTAGCAAGAAAATTATGGCGATCGCCCAAAAACGCTTGCAAGCTGGCGATTGGCAGCAGGCGGCCGCGATCGCGAATCAGATTCCAGAGTCGGCAAATTTAAAGGAACAAGTTCAGGATTTTAACCAGTTGGCAAATGCTACTTCTCAAGCTTTGACCGGTTCTGTGGATGGTTTGTCCAAGGCGATCGAGATTGCTCAAAAGTTGGATGCGGGCCGCCCTTTGTATAAACAAGCTCAAGATTTAGTCGGCCGCTGGCAGCAAGAAATGGCTGATGTGAAAGTTTTGGAGCTCGCAAGCAGGCTGGCTGCGCCGGGAGGGGTAAAAGATTTGAGGGCTGCGATCGCCCAATTGCAAACAGTCCCGGAATCAAATCCCCGCAGAGCAGAAGTTCGCAGTCAAATTAGCCGTTTGAGCCGTCAAATCGAGCTGCTCGAAGATAGTCCGTACCTGCAAAGAGCTAACGATTTGGCGAATACCGGCGATCCGAATTCTCTGGAGGCAGCCGTGGCTCAAGCTTCTCGGATCGCTCAAGGCAGAGCGCTTTACGGGGAAGCTCAGGGCAAAATTCAAGCTTGGATCGAGAGGAGGCAGCGGCTTGTCGATCAGCCGTTTTTGGAAAGAGCTCAGCAGCTAGCGGCGAGGGGCAATTTGGCGGAGGCAATTGAGATGGCGCGCCGGATCAGATCGGGACGGGTGCTTTATGAGGAAGCTCGATCGAACATCCGCAATTGGGAAGCTCAATTTCAGGGCGAACAAGGTTTGCAGAGCGCTCGTGCTGCGGCCCGAGCCGGGACTGCTGACGCTTTGGAAACGGCAATTTCCCTAGCCCTTCAGGTACCCGATTCGAGTTCGCTCAGGTGGCAGGCGACTGAGGCGATTGATGAGTGGAGCCAGCGGATTTTGGCGATTGGCGTGGAACAGTCGTCGTCGGATCTGGCTGGGGCGATCGCGACTTTGAAGAAGATTCCCTCGGGTTCTCGGGCTTTTGAGCAAGCTCGATCGCAAATTCAAGTTTGGGAGGAGTCGCTGAATCCTCCGGCTGCTGAGTCTCCCCCTCCGCCTCCCCCGGAAACCGAGCCTGAGAGCAGGTAAGGGAGCGGCTGGGCAAGCTTCCGCTTGCTCGACGTTGGGGGGTTTAAATCCTGAGAATTGGTGTTTGATTGCAGTTTTAACTTCGATCGAGCATCATTCTCAATCTATTTATAGGGGCGGATTTGCCGATCGTCCTCACATTGGAAACAAGTTAAAGAAATCGGCTCTACGCGATGAGACTCAGACAATATTTATACCAATTCTCCAAAATCTTGCAATAGTATGCACCGGTGCGGATCTGTGAGATA
>JAUBOG010000711.1:0-2499 GCA_036700105.1 Microcoleus occultus BM001215583 | reverse complement strand
GGTTGAAGAGTCGTAGCGTAGCGGGGCTCCATCCATCGCACGCACATTCTCTCAAATTCCATATTTCTTAGTCCGCGGAGGCGGACATCGTTTGTGTAGATGCGGTTTCCAACCGCCCAGGATTTCTTTAGTCCTGAGAAAATCGATCGATTACTCAGATAATTCAGCAGCAGCCAACTTTTTCACCAGGGCCAAAATTATTTCCAATTCAGCGATGATTTTGGCGGCGCCCTCCAAATCGTTTGATTCGGCCAAACTTTGAAGCCGATCGGCCATTTCCGGCATCAACCGCACCGCCGCCGTAGCGCTGACACCTTTAATTTGATGCGCCCTGCCCGCTAGCGTCTCCACATCTCCAGAGGCGATCGCCTCCTTAGCAGCTTCTAAATAACTGCCAGTATCCACCACAAAAGCTTGCAGTATTTCGCGCTCGAACTCTAAATCAGCACCCGCAATTTCGTGCAAACGGGTCAAATCGACTACCGATTCAATCTCCGAAGCAGAGTTTTTGAATTCCTCGCCCTGAAACTTGGGAATTTCAATTTTTAACTGTACCGACCAATTTTCCAGCACAGATTTTAAATTTTCGATCGAAATAGGCTTGCTAATATAATCGTCCATGCCAGCCGCCAGACACTTTTCCCGATCGCCCTTCAAAGCATTCGCCGTCATCGCAATCACCACCGTCTTTTGATGCGGCTCGATCGAACCTGCTGCAATATCTGCCGCTTCCAGGCGGCGCAATTGGAGCGTCGCTTCATAACCGTCCAAAACCGGCATCTGACAGTCCATCAACACAATGTCATACTTTTTGACGGCAAGCATAGATAGCGCCTCAGCGCCGTTATTTGCCACATCTGCGGCGCATCCCAAAACTCTGAGCTGATTCAGACCAACTTTTTGATTGATCGGAGTATCTTCCACTAACAAAATCTTTAAGCTTGCTAACTCCCGGTTGTCAGTCGCTGAGGCTGGATTGGAAGCTGGATTTGCCAACTGTCGATCGACCAGCGTACCCGGGGCGATCGCATTCACCAAGCAATCAAAAAGCCGGTGAGCTTTCACAGGCTTAGTTAAATACCCGCTAAAACCGCTATCTACCAAGCGTTTCGCCTCCGATATCCCAGCAATTGAAGTCAGCACCACCCAGTGCGTCTGCTGCATTGCCGGCTCAGAAACCATCAACCGTTCCAGACTTCCCGCCACCATTTCCGGCAACTGAATATCCACCAAAACAATATCGTAAGGGCAATTAATGCTGACAGCTTTGTACAGAGAGGCGATCGCCATCCAACCATTCTCAACCTCATCAACTTCCATCCCCCACAAAGCAGCCATTCTCAGCAGCACTTTGCGCACAGTCGGTTTATCGCTAGCAACTAACATTTTTCGCCCCGCCAGCACCGTTTGCAAATTCACTTCGCAGGCGATCCCGGCCGCAGTTAAATTTTCCTTGAGAACCGGCAAAGTAAACCAAAAAGTCGAGCCTTTTCCCGCTGTACTTTCCACGCCGATTTGACCCCCGATCAACTCCACCAACTGCTTAGAAATAGCCAGACCCAAACCCGTCCCCCCGTACTTTCTAGTCGTAGAAGCATCAACTTGAGTAAAAGATTGAAACAGTTTCTTTTGGTCTTCCGCAGCAATCCCGATGCCTGTATCTGTGACTTTAAACAGCAGGAACAGCGAGCGGTTGCTTCCGAGTTTTAGCGGTTGGATATTCTCTAAAAGTTTCCGAGCTCCGTTCGGAGCCAATAATCCCGGACTCCTGCCAGTAGAAACCTCAATTACTACTTCTCCTGTTTCTGTAAACTTAATCGCATTGTTAATCAAATTAGTCAGTATTTGCCGCAGCCGCGCTGCATCGCCTTTAATTTGCAGCGGCACATCGCTGTCTACGAGCGCCACCAATTCTATACCTTTTTTTTGGGCGGGAGCTGCCAGCAAATCCAGCACTTCATCCAGACAGATATTGAGGTCAAACTCGATCGTTTCCAAGCGCATTTCTCCTGCTTCCAGTTTGGAGAGGTCAAGAATATCGTTAATGATAGACAGCAAATTTTGGCTGCTGAGTTTCAGCGTCTGCACAAAGTCTAGCTGTTCGGGAGTAAGATCCGTTTTCAGCAACAAATCAGTCATCCCCATCACTCCATTCATCGGAGTGCGGATTTCGTGACTCATATTTGCTAAAAATAGCGACTTCATTCGAGACGCTTCCAGGGCAACTTCTCGGGCTTGCTGCGCTTGTTCAAACAAAGTAGATTGCTGAATGGCGATCGCCAACTGCACGCTCAACCTTCCCAGCAATTCTACCTCCGAATCAGTCCAATCGCGCGGGCCGCTGCACTGGTGGGCAACCAGCAATCCCCACAATCGATTTTGACAATTGTCCAAACTCGCGATCGGCTCTGCAATTTCGGGATTTTCCGGCGAGTCTTCTGTTGCTACTCCCTTCCCGGTAGAAGATGATTTACTTCTTCTTTTCTCTTCCTTCGTGTC
>JAUBOG010000710.1:0-2508 GCA_036700105.1 Microcoleus occultus BM001215583 | reverse complement strand
CCCCTTTTTAAGGGGGGCTAGGGGGGATCGGGCTTAACTGAACCGTATTGCATGATAACTAATAACTTTTAATTTTTCAACCGATACAGCACCGACTCAGTATTAAAATCTTTCCCGAAAACTGGTTCTAGCGGGCCCTCGGCACTTGTCAGCCAAGATAAAGCTTGTCTGGTGTATTCGTCTGTTTCAGTCAGGGGCCCGAAGCCCACAGTGCTAATTTTATTTTGCCGGAGGTTGTCAATCCATGCAGAAAGCCGATCGGCTCTAAACGGCACGTATAAAACTTGCCTGTCCAAATTTCTCCCGTAAAACAGGTAGCTGCGGGAACTTAAAAAGAAGCCTATTCTTCGATCGGGAACTGTGTTTTTATCGATATACTCGTAAATGCCGCGATACAGTTCGGCGCGAGCAACATCTCGCTTTTCCCTCGCCACCCAGCTAGCACTTACTATCAATGCTATGCAGGCGCTGATTATCATGATGTAACTCGATTTTTTCAAGGTATACAGTAGATTTCTCAACCACAACCAACTAGGATTATCCTTGAAAGCCATCCATCCCAGCAGGAATCCAATATAAAGTAAGGCGTATATTCCTAAATTGTGAAAACTGGGAGCTAATATTTTTATCACTAAATCGATGGCTTCTCCGAAATTAGATTTAAAGCTTTCAATCAACAAACTCCCCCAAACTATGCTGTTTCCAGTAAAAGAAGCATTTTTGATACTGTCAAAAATTGTGCTGCTAATAATGCCGGAAATGCTGCTAACTAAAACAACTGCCACAATTAGTTGTTTTTGAGTTTTTAGCTTAGTTGCTGTAGCTGCGGCTGCGATGCCCAGCAAGCTTAAAAAGGGAAATCCGTATCTGAGATTAAAACCGAGTAAAGGGCTTAGTTGACCGATCGCCTCTCCCGCAGTACCTGACGTGTAAGGTGTAATTACATACAGAATTCCGGTGCTAGCGAGAACTACAATTAAAATGATATTATTTTGATTGATAATTCTGGTTTTACCTTGAATCAAAGCTAAAGGTGCTGCCAATACCTGAAGCGCGATCGCCAGAAATGGCAGTTGCAATCTAATCATGATTTGCCAGCCGAGAGTTTGCCAGTGGGAAATATTGCTGGGATTAAATTGAGCTGCTAAAGTGCTTTGCCAAATCTTGAAAAGTGGGGAAGCCGGAGGCGCTGGTAGGGTAGGTGCCGGCTGCTGTACCGGAGGTGTCGGCGACGGCGGTAAGGTAGGTGTTGGCTGCTGTACCGGAGGTGTTGGCTGCTGTACTGGAGGCGGTAAGGGAACAGGCTGCAAGGGAACTTTAATCTCGCCGCCATCGCCTGCAGGATAATTGACGCGCAGCAAGTTTCTCGCATACCAAAAACCTCCTAAAAACAACCAGCAAGCTATGCCGCATAGCAAGACTGGTTTGATAAAATAGCGAATTCTAAAGTTAGCAAGTATGGAATTTTTATTAATGGCGAATCTTTTAATTTCTAATATTGTTAGTCCTGCTAAAAGTGAGGCTGCATAGACTATTCCCGTGATTTTGATTCCGGCTAGCATTCCTGTGCTTGCCAAAAATAGGGAGAGTTCCGAGAGCGATCGGCTGTTATGATAGGATAAACCGAGATACAAACCTACTGTAAATATTGCAGCTAGTGGCAAGTCTGGATGAATGGTATTAACTTGGTTGAGCATCATCGGTGCTGTCAATACTAAAGATGCTGCTGCCATAGCGTAAATTCTGGTTGCTCCAAATTTTACGCTCAATAGATAGACGGCAATTCCTTCAAGTACCCAGGCAATTAGCAGGGGAAAAGCGGCGAGAAAGTCTTCTCGGAAGGGGAGTATGCACAAAGCAGATAAAACGTGCCAATTGTAGGGATATATTCGCGCTTGCTCTTGTTCAAAAATCCAATTTCCGGCGGCATCTAATAATGTAAATGAATGGGTTTGGTACCATCGGGCGATCGCGGGCAGGTGAAACCACAGTGAGTCATAATTGGTTGTGGGTTTGGTGGCGAAGGTTTCCCACAGCACAAATCCTGCAAAAGCGGCGGCAAAAATAATTAGGGATTCGGATAGGCTAGGTTGTTTGAGTTGGGGAATCTGCAACTGGCGCAAGCTAAAAGCTCTGCGGTTTTTGGCATAAATCGGGATTGAGCCGATGGCGCAAATCAGAATTTCTGCTATAATAACTGCAGAAATATTTAGGCGATCGGCACTTCCTAAAATCAAGCCGGTACATACTTGTGCAATGCTCCATCCCGTCAGGAATACGAGCAAAAAATGCGGAAACGAACAGTTACTGTTTTCGTTTTGATTCTCGAAGGCAAGAGACAAGCTTAAGGGAATCGGGCCGACTGCAATAATCAGAAATAAAATTAATTCCCACAGATGCTGCGGTATGGGCATAAGCTGAAATTTACCAATTTTTATCGGCTTTTCCTAGTTATATCAAATCCGTTAGCTTCGGAATGATATAAACGGAGGACACGGCAGTGCCGTG
>JAUBOG010000073.1:0-18600 GCA_036700105.1 Microcoleus occultus BM001215583 | reverse complement strand
CTAGGGGGGATCTAGATTTAATAGTCAAATAACAGTCTCTGACTGGGTTTGACCTTAAGTTGACACCAATGGGTACTACCGTGTCCTCTATATCATTTCGGCACAGCTTTCTACCAACTTAAAATCAGTGGCAATCCCGATCGCAAATCTATCTGCTGCCCCTGCACTTCTCCATCAAAACCAAGCTGGATGCAATAGTCTTCTCCAATACTTAGCTTGATTTGTTTGGTATCAAGTACAGCTTGCAATTCTGGCGATCGGCTATTTGCTACAGGACTAACTAACTCGACACGAGTGATTTCGCGCCAACCAATAGGATGCTCTAGAGGCTGCGCTTTTTCGGCAGGGAATCGATCGGGACGTTTGCCAAATGGGATCTGGAACAGCATTGGCTCAGTTAATATATCACTATTTGTTGCCACTGCAATACTGGTTGTTTCAGGCAAATAAGGTGGATGATAGTCCCAACTGGGAAATGCAATGCGATCGCCAGAACCACCGGTAGGACGCAGGCAAATCCCAAAGGGACAGGCATCATTCTGCCGATTTGTCCATCGCTCCCAAAGACGAGTGCGATGAATTTGTGGGGATTTCGCTTCTTCTGGATCGTGAACCCACAACAATTCCAGCATGGCGTTGTGGAAGAAAAAACTGCGATTGGCGGTGCCTTGTCCGAGATGTATCCTAGAGGCTCCCTCGGTTAAACCGCATGAGATGAGGCGATCGGCTTCACTAGCGCCTATGTCAGTAAAGATAAAGAGATGGTCAAATTCAAATGCCATAGCTTTAAAAAAATTAATTTACTCAATGCTTTTAAATTAGCCGTTCTCACTGTTTTTGAATCAGGATTACTCCAATCAGCAATAATCCCGTTCCCAAGACGCGAGACAAGCTGAGAGAAATCTGGGTAACACCAAATGCGCCAGTAGAATCCAAGACAAGTGCCGCAACCATCTGTCCAGCAATCACCAAAGAAAAAACCGTCGCCACGCCTAATTTCGGGATCGCGATCAAGGACGCAACAAGGTAGTATGCTGCAAAAATCCCACCGAACCAGGCCCATTGTGGAAGAGAATTAAATGCGGGGAGGGAGCCGCGATTAGTCGCTCCGCTGGCCCACACCAAAGCGAGTGAAAGCAGAGTTACGAACACTGAGATCATTGTGGTGAGAACCGGAGAGCCGGTTGACGTTCGCAAACGCGCATTCCAAGCCATCTGGATTGTGAGTCCCGCTCCGCCGATCGCGACTAGAAGAAAGAGGACGAGTCGAGTAGCATATGTGATGTTTTTCATAATCGCGTATCACCACAAACCATAACTCTTCGAGGACTCCAAGGAAATATCTGGGAGATTGCGAAGCATATCATCCCATGTATTCTGTTGTTGCAATGCTTGTATAACAACTTGAAGCGGCTCTGACAATATGGCTGGAAAATCAGCCTCTTCAGGAAACTGAATCTTATACGCTAACTGTTCTTGAGGTGGAGTGAATTGAGCGTTGACTGCTTCTTTGTTACCTCTGGCATCAACTCGATACCAACCAACTTCAGGTAAATGGATAGCATTGAAACCGTGCAAACTGTACGGTGCACCTTTGTCATCAATACTCAACCGCTGGTAACAAAGACCTGCCGGAATGTCATTTGCTCTTAATAATGCTGCTAACAAGTGACTTTTCGCATAACAATAACCTGTTTTGTGCTGAAGAACATCTGAAGCTCGACAAGTAACAGGACTCATTTGATAGTCATAACTGTGACGAATTTCATCTCGCACCCACTCAAAACACGCTTTGGCGATCGCCGTTGGTGTCTCATATCCCGATGCGATTCGTTTGGCGCATTCCATAATTTCAGGATGCTGCCAATCAATAAATTCACTCACTTTCAAGTATTCTTCCATGTCAACCGCTAGGAACGCTACAGCCTGAATTATAAACGCTTATCAGCAAAATTTAATTGTGTTCGCCACTAACCTTGGAATGAAAGGCAACGGCCAAGCCGTCCTCGAAAAGTTGTTTTGCAATTGCCATCTCGATATCGGAGGTCGAGCCAGTGACGAGAGCAACTTTTTTTTTCGTTCATACTTTGGATGATATTCATATGATGCCTAACGGCTAAGACGAACTCATTGATTATAAGCGGCTGACCAGTCTTCTATTCGCAACTCTAAGACTTGTTCAAAATCTGACTTATTACGGGTGAGTAAGGTTGCGTTGTTGATTAGAGTAATGGCGGCAATTTTCAAATCCATATTTCCTAGACGGGGATACACTCTTCGCAGGCGTTGATGCTCCAAAGCAGCCGCACGGTTAAAAGGAATAATCACGATAGATTGATAGTCGAGTGCAAGTTGCTGTAGTCCTCGATAAGCCAAGATTTGTTCCTCTAATGTTCTTGCTTTGGATAGGAAACTGAGCCGTCCTCTAACTTGTTCTTCGTAGGTAATTACAGTCACTGCAACTTCAAGTTCTTCTATAGCGGCCAGCCTTGCTAAGATTTTTTTTCCCTCTTGCCCATTGCGCTGGATGAAGCTGAGATGGTCGGTGTCAAGAATATACATCGTAAGGAGGTATCGAGCTATTCAGCAGATTTACGCCATTCTTGTCCGAGGCGAACTGCTTCGTCAAAGGTAGAATCGTTTTCAAAACTACCCGCAACTTTTAGCCACCAAGGAGCTTTTTTCTCAACGAATACAGATAGCATCTGTTTCATTTGTGCTAGTTCTGTTTCTAATGTTGCAACTCGCGATTCGAGGTGTCGAGATTGGTCTTCAATCTGTTGGGAAATCATATAAATTTTCAGCAAGATAGAGTTATACGGTTATTGTAGCAATATCTTTGCGATCGCAACAAGCCTATCTACTCAATCTAGTATGTCTGAGCATCTTCGCTTAAAGGCTCAGAACTCTGCTGGATATATTGACGCAACGCTTTATTAATCAAGGTTTGGTAATTCCCTACATCTGCTAAATGAACTCGATCGCGAAACCACGCTAAAACCTCATCATCTAACCAGATTGCGATCCGAGTTTTCCCAGGTAATGTCGGATCGATCGCCCCTCGCTTACCCTGACTAAAATCATACTCTGCTTCCATGACTATTCCTCTCACTCTTCTTGTTCTTCCTCTGTGCCCTCTGCGGTTCCTTCAATCTTTCCCCCATTAACCTCAATTTTTCGCGCGTGACGTTCAGACGCAGCTTGTTGCAGCATTTTCAACTTTTCCGGGTCAGCATCCGATCGCCAAAACAAGCGATGACCCTTAATTCTGACACAATTTTCCTCCAAACACTGCACCCATTCCCGATACTTGAATCCACCAGGTTTATCAACAATTCCCAACTTTTTCTCTTGGCGGCTGAGTTTCGCAAACTTCTGATAATGCGGATAATTCACAGCCACAAAAGCTTCTTTTTTCACTAAAATTGGCGGATTCGGCAAATGAGAATAGTCTTGATAGCTGACAGAAAGACCGCGTAAATTTATGTGCATCGAAGTGTGGAGAGCTGGATGCGGATTAGTGTCAAAATCGGGATAAAATAAATAGGAAATTTGAGGTTTGCGAGCGTGAAATTTGATAATTGTAGCGCCATCTAAACGCCCGATCGTCCTATTCGCACAGCCTTCGTAGAGTCGCAACAAAGGGTCTAGTTCTTCTAATGCAGAGACGTGAACGGAAAGCGAGCCTGGCAGTTTGTAGCCGATCGCGCTATCTTCGCAGCAGTCAGCCACAATATCGGGTTTGCCCAAACTGTACAGCATTAAATCCGCCAAAGTGCAAGCTTTTTGATAATTGTCAAACAAACCTTTGATGTCATTGCGGATTTGAGCCGGGAGTTGGCGCATCGAAGGTCGATCGTCCTCCAAACCGTTGAGAGCGAGATATACTAGCAAATCCTGGCGGCGTTTGTCGGCGATATTCTCCCAATCATCCGCATCGGTAGCTTGCAAAATCACCCGCCAAGCGCGGTTAAAACTGTGAAATTCCCCCTTAATCGCCGATTCTTCGGCTAATTCGCCTTTGACGGGAAGGCGGCCGCGATCGCTCACAAAAGCCATCAGAGGAGCCAGCATTTCTTCGTAATCTTCAAAACGCTTGACTTGCGATCGAACTCTGGGAGTCGATAAGTGCGATCGCCACCGAGAAGCGCGAAAACCTTCACCTTCCGCTGCATCTCGAAACACAAAATAAATCCCCAAAGCCACAGGAATTGCATCAACATTCAAAACTTGGTCGATATAAATTTTCAACTCTTCCTGTTCGTAATACTTCTGAAAAGTGTTCCAAGAAGTAATGATTCCATCCCCGTAAGCAATTTGACCTCGCTCGCCGTCATCAATCAAAACCTGAGCCGCCACAACTAATAATTTTTTAGTCAATCCCCAAGCATTTAGCAAAGCTTCTCGCCGTTCCCCCAAAGATTCAATCACATTAATTACATAACCAATATTCACAATATCTGCACTAATTCGCGGGCTATCCGGTTGATAATACGGGTCCCATCCAGAAGCAGCATAACCTTCTTGTGAAATCTGTTGAATATCGCCGCCGTAACCGCAACCGTAATCAAAAAAAGTATCGCCATCCATAAATAGATCGGCTTCTAGAACCAGACGCAGAGGCTTAGAAATAGAGTTGCGCACGATCGCAGCTTTGTGGCGCTCGATCTTCGGCATTGATAATTCAGTATTTTCCTCTTTCGCAAGTTCAACAACAGTATGGTCTTGAATTTCCACACCGCAATATCCCAAGTATTTGAGCCAACCTTCGCGATTACCAATAACGCTAGTATTGTCAAGCAGTCCCCATTTCTCTTCGGAGCGAGTCAGCCGAGCAAACTTTTCGCAGTTGGGATAATCCGCAGTGATAAAAGTTTCCTTGCGGTGCAAAACGGGGGGATTTTCGCTGTTGCTGTAATCGAAAGATTTAACTTCGCCTGTTTGTAGATTAATTTGGATGCTGGTTTGCAAAGCTGGGTGAGCGTCTGTATCGAAATCTGGATAAAAAAGATAAGATATTTTAGGTTGCTGGAGCGAAAACTTAACTAAGGTTGCTTCCTCAATATTTTTGAGGTTTTTTCTGGCACAATTTTCGTAAATTTTGAGGATAGAATTGAGTGCTGGTAAAGCTGAAATGTGAACGTAAAAAGTCGCAGGTAATTTTTTTCCTACTTTGCTTTCTCGACAGCAAGCAGCTACTTTTTCTACCAGACTCTCAATACAAAAATCATTAATTTCCTCGGAGGGGGATAAAGCTACAGTATTTACAGAATCTTTCTCAGAAATAGCTGCTTTTTCCTGCAATAAAATTTGGCTGGCAAAAGCCATCAAAGGCGTTAGCACTTCTCCCTTATTTTCTAATGTTTCGGTATCTAAAATAGTGTTTGTACTGGTATCGTAGGTCATAGCTAAATTAATTGCTTTTTTGAATTAACCGCAGAGAACGCAGAGGACACAGAGTGAAGAAAGAAAGAAAGAATTTATTTCTTATTCAGCTTGGAGTGGACTTCGTTTGTGTAGGCGCGATTTCAATCGCCGACTACAATCGACTACGAGCGGCTACAATCGCCTGAAACATTAACTAAACGTTCGACTTTCTACAAATTCTTGAACCCGGGCTAAATGACTGGACAAACTCAGTAATATATTCTCAATTGCCTCCATAGTTAATAATTGGGTTGCTGGCGGTTCCGATTGAAATCCTCGGGCTCGATCCTCTAATTGTGCGGCCAAATCCGACATCAAAGGAACTCCCACATTCGCAGCAGTTCCCTTGAGACGGTGTGCTTGATATTCCACTGTTTGCCAATCTTTGGCTTCTACGGCAATTTTAGCAGCAGCTACATCAGCTTGGGCGTTGCCGACAAATGCTTGCAACAGCCGATCGGGCAATTTAACATTAACTCGCCGGAGTTGCTCCAGTCTGCTCCTGTCAAACAGTCCGTCGCAGTCTGCGTGTTCCCAAGTTTGAAGGGCGATCGCCCTCGGTGCCGCCGCAGCCTCTACTTTGTCCGGAAATTCTGTATTATTTGTTACTAAATCACTGTTTTCTGCCAAACTAATACTTTTAACTCCATACTTATTTTCAAACTCAATATTTTGGGATTCATACTTTTTCAACACCACCGCCAAAGCATCTAAATCTACAGGTTTGCTGAGATAATCGTCCATCCCCGCCGCCAGACACTTTTCTCGTTCCCCCGGCATTGCGTGAGCGGTTAAAGCAATCACAAAAGTATGCCGATCGCCCTTTTCTCGTTCCCTCAACTTTTGCGCTGTTTCGTAACCGTCAAGTACAGGCATTTGACAGTCCATCAGCACTAAATCGTAGCTGGTTTTTGCCAGCAAATCCAGCGCTTCTTGACCGTTGGCAGCGCAGTCCGCATTATACCCTAAAGCCGCCAACTGTTCGACAATAACTTGTTGATTGATCGGGTGGTCTTCCGCCAGCAAAATTCTCAGGGATGAGGGCGAATTGCGAGTAACATATTGAGAATTAACTGCTGGCAATTTGCAAGTATTTGCAGCCTCGAAGCTGTCAAACTCTGTTGCTTCCTTAACAGAAGCAAGCATTGCCTCAAGCAGGCGAGAAGGCCGCACCGGTTCGATTAAATAGCAGCTATAAACCGCACTGCAAAGCGCTTCAGCTTTCGGCTGGTCCCGCAAAGCAGTCATCGCGATCGACCAGCCAATTCCCGGAATCGATCGCACTTGCAAGCCAAATTCCTCCGCATCCAAATCCGGCATTTGCAAATCCACCAGCACCGCATCGCAGCATTTTTCCCCTTTCCCGGAATGCTCGCTCATCGCGCCCCCGGCATTTTTCAACCAAGTCAAAGCAGCAGCAGCAGTTTCTGCCTCGTCGCAGCGGGCGCCCCAACTTTGAGCGAGCGATCGTACCGCCGCCCTCCTCAAAGCGCTTCCAGAGACTACTAACAGCTTCTTGCCCGCAAGTTTGGCAGTCTGAGGGTCAATTTGCAACTGTTTTTCCAAAGGTACAGCAAACCAAAAAGTCGAACCGTTGCCGAGAAAACTGCGAACCCCAATTTCGCCTCCCATCATCTCGACTAACTGCTTGCAAATAGCTAAACCCAAACCCGTGCCGCCGTACAGCCTAGTAGGAGAAGCATCTACCTGAGAAAAAGATTGAAACAGCTTTGTCTGCCCTTCCGGCGAAATTCCTATGCCAGTATCCCGCACCGAAAATAGCAGTTTTGCCTCTTTTGTGCCCTGTAGCTGCCGATCGCCCCGCTTGACAGTTATGTGAACAAAAACTTGACCGCGATCGGTAAATTTGATCGCATTTCCCGTCAAATTCAGCAATATTTGCTTCAACCTGCCCGAGTCGCCCACCAACTTTCGCGGCACCCAACTATCAACTAAAATGTTCAATTCAATCCCTTTTTCCTCTGCCAAAGGCGCCACCATTTCGATCACCGCTTCAATGCAGCTATTCAGATCGAAATCAGCCTTCTCCAGCCGCATTTCTCCAGCTTCAATCTTAGAGAAATCGAGAATATCATTAATCACGCTCAGCAAATGTTCGGCGCTGCGGTAAATAGTCTGAGCGCACTCGCGCTGTTTCGTTTCCAGAGGAGCGCGCAGCAGCAATTGAGCCATACCCAAAACCCCATTCATCGGCGTGCGAATTTCGTGACTCATATTCGCCAAAAATTGCGACTTCACCCGGCTCGCTTCTAGGGCAGTTTCCCGCGCTTCCACCAACTCGTTAATCTTGTCAGCAACCATCACAATTCCCCCCACTTGGCCGTCGGGATTGTACCAAGGGTGAGCGGCCCAGCGCAGGTACACAACAGAGCCGTCGGCTCGTTCCCAAGCATCTTCGCTGAAAGAAACCACCTCACCTTTAAACACTTCTTGATACATTACTTTCCAGCGATCCGGCGTATCTGGAAACAATTCGTAATGACTGAGATTAGTCAGGGACTGCCACCCCAAATTAAATTGAGTCAGCCATTTGTGAGAGTTAGCTACATAGCGCATTTCCGTATCGAACATTGCCATCGCTACCGGCACGCAAGTAATAATTTGTTTCAGTTGCTGCCGTTCCCTTTCTAGAGCATCTTCCGCCTGTTTTCGCTCAGTAATGTCGCTGATCATGCCGGCCATCCGCAGCGCTTTTCCTTGGGAATTCCGCTGAGCTTTTCCCTGACAAGTGCAGTAGCGGTATGCACCGGATGAATGCAGCAGCCGGAATTCTACATTGTAGTCGATTTCTCGTTCCAAGTGAGCGCCGATCGCCCGGACGATGCCGTCCTTGTCCTCGGGGTGCAGGCGGTTGTAGAGCGCATCCATCGTGCTGCCAAATTTATCGCGCGGCAAACCGATAATTTCCAAAAGGCGATCGTTCCAATAAACCTCATTTTTACTTAAATCCCAATCCCAAATTCCGTCATTCACTCCCTCTAAAACTAATCTGTACCGTTCCTCGCTTTCCTTGAGTTTTTGACTGGTATGAAACGCTTGAGATTCGGCGCGGTAAACCCGCAGGGCATTGTACAAACTGCGCGACAAACTCTCTGGAGACATCTTGCCTTTAGTGATATAATCAGAAGCTCCAGCCTTCATCAATTCCACAGCAATTTGTTCGTCGCCTTGACCTGTAAGTACAATTAAGGGAACTTTCAGCCCCGAGCGCCGCACATCTTGCACCAAAGTCAGTCCGTCTCCGTCTGGCAAGCCGTAGTCGAGGAATACGCAGTCAAATTTGCAGTCAAATATCTGATTTAACAGCCGCGATTTTTCAGTTTCTTCAACTTCGTTTAAATGTTGAGATTTATCTGGTATCGTCTGGGTATAATTATTTCGGCTGACCAAGAGTTTTGCCAAGGCATCGGCGCAATCTTCTGCTTCTATAACTTCTACCGAAACCCCAGCGGACTTGAGCGAGCGTTTCACCGCGAGCCGATCGACTTCATCGTCATCTACTATCAGAACTTTGATAATTTTGTCCATAACAACCGAATTGTGAATTAATCCGAAAAAGCTGCGGTCTGCAAACAGAAATTAAAATAGATGCACTGCTGAACGATCGCAAAAACCACTTTAATTTATTTCTGTTAAATTTTCCCTCTTATTAGGGAATTTCGCTCAGCATCCAGTATTTGTTGAGGGTAGCCATCACTTCCACAAAGTTAGAAAAAGTGACAGGTTTAAGAATATAGCCCGCTACATTCAAATTATAAGCTTCTACCTTATCTCTATCTTCATTAGAAGTCGTGAGGACGATCACCGGAATCGACCTCAAATTTTCATCCAGGCGCAATTCTCGCAAAAACTCGATCCCGTTCATTCTCGGCATATTCAAGTCCAGCAAAATCAACCGCCGCGCTTGAGGCATTGCACACTCTATTTTTCCTGTGCCGCGCAATATATCCAAAGCTTCTAATCCGTTTGCAGCCATGTACAGGGGATTGAGGATGTTACTTTTTTTGAACGCCCGCTGGACGTTCATCACATCAACCTCATCATCTTCTACCAAGAGGATATGAATTTTTTTTTCTTCCATAAATCAGCCATTTTACAGATGTTTTTTGAGCGCCAGTCGGTGGGGCGAGGTTCAGTCTATCGATTTTCGATTTTCAATTGCAGAAAGAAACTACACCGATCGACCGGGGGGCCCCGGATCGATTGCTCGATCGCCACCCCCGATCGCGAACCCAGCAGGTTTAATCTCTATTGTGCTTTGTGAAGAATCATTTACGCCTCAGCCGGTGGCGGTATCTATCCGCAGGCGTACTCACCAGTGAAAGGCTCTGATTGGGCCAGCCGATCGGCAAAAACTCGCCAAGAACGCGGTACTGTAAAAACTAAAACTCAACTACATTATTAATCGCCATGTCAGCCGATCGCAAACTCTACGAAGGCAAAGCCAAAATCCTCTACTCCACCGAAGACAAAGAAATCTTGCTAACCCACTTCAAAGACGACGCCACCGCCTTTAACGCCCAGAAACGCGGCAGCATCGCCGGCAAAGGCGAAATTAACAATGCCATCTCAGCCCACCTGTTTCGGATGCTAGAAGCCAAAGGCATTCCCACCCACTTCATCGACACGCCAGCCCCCAACCAAATGCGAGTCTGCCGCGTCCAAATCTTGCCCTTAGAAGTCGTCGTCAGAAACATTGCCGCCGGTAGCCTTTGCAAACAAACCGGAATCCCTCTCGGCACAATTGTCAATCCGCCGCTGGTAGAGTTTTATTACAAAAACGACGATTTGGGAGACCCGCTGTTGACGAGGGGCAGACTGCTGTTAATGCAGCTAGCCACCCCGGAACAAGTAGACCAACTAGAAACCGCCGCCCGCGAAATTAACGAAATTCTCCAAGAATTTTTCAGCCAGTGCGGCATCACCCTGGTAGACTTCAAACTGGAATTCGGTATCGACCAACATCAAAATTTGATCCTGGCCGACGAAATCAGTCCTGACACTTGCAGGCTGTGGGACAACGCAGAAACCGACCCCGACGCCCGCGTGATGGACAAAGACCGATTCCGGCGCGACTTGGGATCGGTAGAAACCGCTTACCAAAAAGTTCTCCAGCGGGTTCTGGCTCAGAAAGTCTAGAGGGCTTAACAATGCGTTAGAATTGCACAGTTTGTCACAGGCATTCAGCACTCAGCACTAAGCAGTCAACAGTTAGCAGTCAGCGACAAATTCAACCGACTCAATAACTAATGACTGATGACTGATGACTGATGACTAATGACTAATCTGGTGTGTGGATTCCAAAAAAGTGAACAAAAATGCGTTTATCTGCTGTATTGGTGGCAGTTTTTACTGCCTCAGCAACATTCGGGTTATCAAATTCGGCAAGCGGCCAAACATCCTACTCTGAATCAGGAGAGGAAACTGTCGCCGCCGTTCCCCCCGCCCCGTCGATCGAACTATCCGTGAAGCGTAGCTATCCCGTAGGGAATCGCCCCGTTCCAGAATTAACCCAAAACCCTCCTCAAAACCGCTTTGCCGCTAAAACCAGCAAAGCCGAAGCCCTAAAAATAGCGGCGGCCCCTTCCCGAGGAGAGAACGACCGCGAACCCCCAAACCGAGTCGCAGACCCGGCCGACCCGGTTTCGCCTGCGGGTGTTCAACTCAAATCCGAGCTAGCAGCCAACCCTTCTCCCGCCTCTAGCAGCGAAAACGTCCTGTCAGACGTACAACCGCGCAGCGAACTCCCTCCCCCGGCAGCCGCTGGAACACCCGCCTGGATGGCAGTAGAGCCTCTGAAACAGGACGGATCGGGGGCGATCGCTCAAAACCCCCAAGTTACTCCCAGACCGGCGCCAGTCAGACCGGCGCCAGTCAGACCTGCGCCAGCAGTCCCTCCGACTAACACCGTTCCCCCGTTGCCTTCGACCCCAGCACCGCAGCCCAGACAAAGCCCAGCACCCGCCGGGCCAGCCGAACCGCAAGTGCTAGTGGCAGAAGTTACCGTCACCGGCGCGACGGGAGACCTAGAAAGCGAGATTTACCGAGTCATCAGCACCCAACCGGGGCGCACGACCAACCGCACCCAACTGCAACAAGACATCAACGCCATTTTTGCCACAGGCTTTTTCAGAAACGTGCGGGCCGTACCGGAAGACACCGCGTTGGGCGTCCGGGTGACTTTTATCGTGCAGCCAAATCCAGTGCTGCGGGGAGTGACAATCACCGGCCAGCAAGTGCTTCCCCAAAGCGTAGTTGACGAAAGCTTCCGCGATCAGTACGGTAAAATTCTCAACCTCCGCCGCTTTGAGGAGGGAGTCAAAAAAATTAATGCGTGGTATCAAGAAAATGGCTATGTCTTGGGTCAAATCACGGATGCGCCGCAAGTAGCAGACGACGGAACAGTCACTCTGCTAGTGGCAGAAGGCCAGATCGAATCCGTTGATGTTCGCTTTTTGAACAAGGAAGGAGAACCCACGGATGCCACGGGTCAGCCGATCGGGGGCAATACCCGCCGCTTTGTCATCACCCGCGAAGTAGAACTCAAGCCCGGAGACATCTTCAACCGCACTAAGGCGGAAAGGGATTTGAGGCGGGTGTTTGGTTTGGGGATTTTTGAAGACGTGCGGCTTGCTTTGGAACCGGGAACGACAGATCCGCGCAAGGCTAGGGTAATTGTCAACGTCATCGAGAAAAATACCGGTTCTCTGGCCGCAGGTGCGGGTTTGAGTTCCGCGACGGGTTTGTTCGGTACGTTGAGTTACCAGCAGCAAAACTTGGGCGGTAGAAACCAGAAATTGGGGGCTGAAATACAACTCGGGGAACGCCAAACGCTGTTTGACTTGAGTTTTACCGACCCCTGGATTGCGGGCGATCCTTACCGCACTTCTTATACGATAAATGCGTTTAGAAGACGATCGATCAGCGTGATTTTTGACGGCGGCGAACAGGAAGTTAGATTGCCCAATAACGATCGACCCCGCATCGTCCGCACCGGCGCCGGCATCAATTTCACCCGTCCCCTGGATCGGAATCCTTTTGCCGATTCGGAGTGGACTGCTTCTGTGGGCTTGCAGTACCAAAGAATCTCAATTACCGATCGCAAAGGCCGGCGCGAATCCGAGGACGAACTCGGCAACCAGTTAAGTTTTAGCGATTCCGGCACCGACGACTTGACAACATTGCAAGCAGGTGTAGTGCGCGATCGGCGCAACGACCCCCTGCGCCCCACCAGCGGTTCCCTGCTCAGATTTGGCGTGGAACAATCGATTCCTGTCGGTTCCGGCAGCATCCTGCTAAACCGCCTGCGGGCCAGCTACAGCTTTTACCTACCAGTCAGGTACACTAACTTTACCCCCGGCCCTCAAACCCTGGCATTTAGTTTTAGAGCAGGCACCATATTCGGAGATTTGCCTCCCTACGAAGCTTTTGCCCTAGGCGGCGCTAACTCCGTCCGCGGATACGACGAAGGCGACATGGGAGCCGGCCGCAGTTTCCTAGAAGGCAGCGTGGAGTACCGTTTCCCGATTATTTCGTTTATCGGCGGAGCGCTATTTGTGGACGCAGGTACTGACTTGGGTACGGGCCAAGATGTCCCCGGCGACCCGGCCGGCATCAGGAAAAAGCCCGGTAGCGGTTACGGTTACGGGCTTGGCGTGCGGATTCAATCTCCGTTAGGGCCGATCCGCATCGATTACGGTATCAATGACACTGGCGACAATCAAATTCACTTTGGGATTGGCGAGCGATTCTAATTAACGAAGAGTCATTAGTCATTAGTTATTAGTTAGGACTAATTGGTAATTGCTGATTGGTAATCCGTACTCTCCGATTTTGTGTAAGGTGCGCATTGCGCACCCTACGGTTAACTATCCGTTACATCCGTTACATCCGTTACACAATCCGTTGCCGAACTTACTTTTTCCAAATGACTATTCACACCCTAAAATCTGAATTTGAACTGTCGGGAATCGGTTTGCACAGCGGCGAGCAAACTCGCGTCCGAGTCTTGCCGGCTGCGGTTGGTGAAGGCCGCTATTTTGTCAGAATTGACTTGCCTGGTGCTCCGATAATTCCTGCGAAAATAGAGGCGGTTTGTCAGACTGCACTTTCAACTGAACTGGCTGGTATCGATGCTCGAATTCGCACTGTAGAGCATCTATTAGCCGCTTTAGCGGGGATGGGAGCGGATAATGCTCGAATTGAGGTTGATGGGGCGGAAGTGCCGCTGCTGGACGGTTCGGCGATGGTTTGGGTGGAGGCGATCGCCCGTGCCGGCTTAGTCTCTCAAGAATCCCAGGAAGATCCGAATCCCTCATTCGTCCTAACTGAGCCGATTTGGGTGCGTCACGGGGATGCTTTTGCAGCGGCTTTACCGTCGGCGTCCACTCGTTTTAGTTACGGAATTGATTTTGAGGAACAGGCGATCGGCAATCAATGGTACAGTTGGTCGCCAGAGGTCGAAAGTTTTGCAAGCGCGATCGCCCCGGCTCGGACTTTTGGACTGGCGCGCCAAATTGACCAATTGCGACAAGCAGGTTTGATCAAAGGTGGTAGCCTAGAAAACGCCCTGGTTTGCGATCGATCCGGCTGGCTCAACCCGCCCTTGAGATTTGCCAACGAACCGGTGCGCCATAAAATCCTAGACTTAGCAGGCGACCTCAGCCTCCTGGGAACTTGGCCAAAAGCTCACTACTTGGCTTACAAAGCCAGTCACAACCTGCACGTCCAACTCGCCAAAGCCCTGAAATCCCAAGCTCTAGCAACCCTAGAAACAAGTTAGGAAAAAACAAGCAATCCGTTAAGATTGCATCCTGCTTCTTCCTTCTTCCTTCTTCCTTCGGACTGACATCCGTTACATCCGTTACATCCGTTACGGAATCCGCTGCCGAACTTCCTTCTTCCATAACACACTCAAAAATATTCAAGTAATGTCTACGCTGACTGAAGTTAACACTATCAATACTGCCGGTACAGAATCGATTCTAACCGAGAACGGTGAGGATTCTCCAGCGGTTAAATCCACTTTTACTGTCGAAGAAATTCAGAAATTATTGCCTCACCGCTATCCTTTTGCACTGGTAGACAAAATTGTTGATTACGTGCCGGGAGTGCGGGCTGTAGGAATTAAAAATGTGACTTTCAACGAACCGCATTTTCAAGGGCATTTTCCCGGAAGGCCGATTATGCCTGGGGTCTTAATTGTCGAAGCGATGGCTCAAGTTGGCGGTATTGTTCTCGCTCAATTACCTGACATCGAGCAGGGATTGTGGATGTTTACCGGGATTGATAAAGTCAAGTTCCGCCGTCAGGTTGTACCGGGCGATCGGTTGCTGATGACTCTAGAATTGCTGTGGGTAAAACGCCGCCGCTTCGGGAAAATGCAGGCGATTGCTGAAGTAGACGGACAAAAAGTTTGTGAAGGAGAATTGATGTTTTCGATGGTAGATTAAATTGGGCATTGGGCATTGGGCATTGGGCATTGGGCATTGGTAATGACTAATCAGTAGCTAATAACAGACAACAGACAACAGCTAACAGACAACAGACAACAGACAACAGCCAACAGACAACAGACAACTGAAAAATGCTTACTTTGATTCACCCAACTGCTGTGATTCATCCCCGCGCCGAACTGCACCCGACTGTAGAAGTGGGTGCTTATGCTGTAATTGGCGAAAGAGTGAAAATCGGGCCGGAGACTAAGATTGGTGCTCATGCAATTATCGACGGGCTAACAGAAATAGGCGCGCGCAATCAAATTTTCCCAGGTGCGGCTATTGGCTTGGAACCTCAAGATTTGAAATATGAAGGTTCTCTAACTAGGGTGGACATTGGCGACGATAATCTGATTCGGGAATACGTGACAATCAACCGCGCTACTGGGGCCGGGGAAAGTACGACAATTGGCAATCACAATCTATTGATGGCTTATGTTCATGTCGGTCACAATTGCTCGATCGCCGATCGAGTAATCATCGCGAATGCTGTAGCCTTGGCCGGACACGTCAAAATCGAGTCGCAAGCCCGATTGAGCGGTGTTTTGGGGGTTCACCAGTTTGTGCACATCGGCCGCTTGTCTATGGTGGGCGGCTTGAGCAGGATCGATCGAGATGTGCCTCCTTATATGCTAGTCGAGGGGAATCCTTCGAGAGTGCGAGCGCTCAACAAAATAGGCCTCGAACGTGCCGGTTTAACCCCAGAAGATTTGCTGGTTTTGAAGAAAACTTTTCGGATTTTATATCATTCTGGTTACACTCTCGATCGAGCTTTGGAACAGTTGGATTTGTTGCCGGAAAATCCCCACTTGCAGCACCTGCGGAGATTTGTGCAGCAGTCTGTCACCAAACCCAGGCGCGGTTTGATTCCCGGCAAAAAATGAATGAGGCTTGTATTAATTCTTTCGGACTCGAAAAATTAGTATTATTGAACCGCGAAGACGCGAAGGACACGAAGGAAGAAGAACAAGAAGAAGAAGAAGAAGAAGAAGAAGAAGAAGAAGAAGAAGGAAGCTGTAGGGTGCGTCAGTCACCAGCTCTAGGTAACTCAAACAGTTTTTTGTCTGACGCACCTTACCGAGGAGATTGAGGAGTTTATGAAAATTTTTATTAGCACTGGTGAGGTTTCTGGCGATTTGCAAGGAGCTTTGTTAGTTGCAGCATTAAAACGCCACGCTGTTGCGGCTGGTTTTGAGTTAGAAATCACAGGATTGGGCGGGCCTCGGATGGCGGAGGCTGGCGCTACTATTTTAGGCGATACTGTCGGCATTGGTTCTATGGGCATTATAGAGTCAGTGCCTTATATTTGGCCGACGATTAAGGTTCAGCAAAAAGCTAAACAATATCTCAAAAATTTCCGCCCGGATGCAGTTGTGTTGATTGATTATTTGACTCCAAATCTCGGTATTGGCAGCTATATCCGCCGCTATTTGCCTGGTTTGCCGGTGGTTTGGTACATCGCACCTCAAGAATGGGTTTGGTCGATTTCTGCTCGCAATACTGAATTGATTGTCAGTATTGCCGATCGCATTTTGGCGATTTTCCCCGAGGAAGCTACTTATTATCGCGCCAAAGGCTCTCAAGTCATTTGGGTTGGTCATCCTTTGGTGGATAGAATGCAATCTGCGCCCTGTCGGGAAGTTGCTCGCAAAACTTTGGGAATTGTGCCGGAACAGGTGTCAGTCGCCCTAATTCCCGCTTCCAGACAGCAAGAACTCAAGTACCTGATGCCGGTTATATTTGAGGCCGCTCAAATTATTCAAGCCCAATTGCCGCAAGTTCATTTCTGGATTCCGCTTTCTCAATCGGCTTTTCGCAGCAAAATCGAAACAGCTATTGCAGATTTTGGTTTGCGGGCTACTTTGCTGGAAAATCAAACTCTGGAAATTTTGGCTGCTGCCGACCTGGCGATCGCTAAATCTGGTACTGTTAATTTGGAATTGGCTTTGCTCGATGTTCCGCAAGTTGTCGCCTACCGCGTCAGTCCGATTACGGCGATTATTGCTCGTCACGTGCTGAAATTTTCGATTCCGTTTATGTCTCCGCCCAATTTGGTGCAAATGAAGCCGATCGTCCCGGAGTTGCTGCAAGACGATGCTACTGTGGAAAATATAGTTTTTCACGCACTGGAATTGCTGCAAAATGCCGATCGACGCCAGCAAGTAACAGCGGGTTATCGCCAAATGCGGGAAAGTCTGGGAGATGTGGGTGTTTGCGATCGCGCGGCTGCGGAAATAATCAAAAATGTCAGATTAAATACAGCTTCTTAAAGCAACTTTGCGATTTAAATGTTATGCCAAGCTATCGGAAAAAGCGACCGATCGCTGTCGATCTATTTGCAGGGGCGGGCGGCATGACCCTGGGTTTTGAACAAGCAGGTTTTGATGTACTTGCTTCAGTCGAAATCGATCCGATTCACTGCGCTACACACGAGTTTAATTTCCCGCTGTGTTCTATTTTGTGCAAAGATGTCGCACAGTTGACGGGAGCGGAAATTCGCACAAAATCGGCGATCGGGCGGCGCGAGATAGACGTAGTAATCAGCGGCTCGCCCTGTCAAGGATTCTCGATGATGGGGAAGCGCGATGTGAGCGACCCGCGAAATTCTCTGATTTTTCACTTTCAGCGCTTGGTTTTGGAGCTAAAACCCAAGTTCTTTGTCATGGAAAATGTGCCGGGAATTGCATCGGGAAAACACAAAGAACTCCTAAATCTTTTAATTAGCTCTTTTCAGGCAAAAGGCTATCAAGTAGAAGAAAACTATCAAGTTCTTAACGCCGTTAACTACGGAGTGCCGCAGGCTCGCAAACGATTGTTTCTGATTGGGTGCAAAAAAGGTTACGATCTGCCAACATACCCTCAGCCAACTACTGTTCTGCCGAAAACTAAAATTCCCAAACGCTATAAAAAAGTTGATTTACCTGCTGTTCCGACAGTTTGGGAGGCGATCGGAGATTTGCCGGAAGTGGAAAAGTACAGCGAGTTGCTACACCGAGATTGGGTAACGGCGGAGTACGGAAATTACAGCGATTACGGGAGTATATTGCGCGGAATTGATGATTTGGATGATGATTATTCCTACGATCGCCAGTACGATCGGCAAATTCTCTCTTGTAGTTTGCGAACCAAACATTCTCTGGAATGTATGGAAAGGTTTCAGGCTGCCAAACCCGGCGAAAAAGAGCCGATCAGCCGTTTTTACAAGCTGCATCCCGACGGAGTTTGCAACACTCTCAGGGCCGGAACTGACAGGGCTAGAGGGGCTTATACGTCGCCGAGACCGATTCACCCGATCGTCCCTCGCTGCATTACAGTCAGGGAAGCGGCGCGGCTGCATTCCTATCCTGACTGGTTTAGATTTCACGTCACAAAATGGCACGGTTTCCGACAAGTCGGAAATTCTGTACCTCCGCTGTTGGCGAAAGCTGTAGCAGCGCAGATTATTGGCGCTTTGGGCGTGAAACCAACTAAGCCGAATTTCCAGAAGCTGACATGGGGAGACGATTCGCTGCTTAAACTGAATTGGTCGGAAGCAGAACAATATTATCTAAAAAGTTTGTAGTGATATCATTGCCGGGTTGACAACCCCCTTTATCTTCTGACTCTTCTTTCTTCTTTCTTCTTTCTTCGCGTTCTTCGCGTCTTCGCGGTTCAA
>JAUBOG010000709.1:0-2519 GCA_036700105.1 Microcoleus occultus BM001215583 | reverse complement strand
AGTCCCCCTTATTAAGGGGGATTTAGGGGGATCGAGATTAGATAATAAACAAGAAATCTAAAATCTAAAATCCCAAATCTAAAATCCTATGACTGATTGGTTAGAGCACAGCGTACAAGTAGAAGTAGCAATTCCCATCGAATTAGCGTGGGAACTTTGGTCTGATTTAGAGCAAATGCCGCGCTGGATGAAGTGGATAGAATCCGTTCAAGTTCTCGAAGAAGATCCAGAATTATCTCGCTGGAAACTGGCAACCGGCGGCTTAGAATTTAGTTGGCTTTCTCGGATTCTAAAATTAGTGCCGAATCAGATAATTCAGTGGGAATCGGTAGACGGTTTGCCAAATCGAGGTGCGGTGCGGTTTTACGATCGCAAAGACAGCAGTATCGTCAAGCTGACAGTGGCTTACGGAATTCCCGGCTGGCTGGGAAAATTGATGGATAACCTATTTCTCGGCCGCGTGGTTGAATCGACAATTCAGGCTGACTTGGAAAGGTTTAAAGAGTATGCTCTGAAAGTGAAAGCGACATCTTAAATTTTGAGGACTGAAGTCATGAATACTAACCTGTTTGCAGTAAAAACTTCAGTCCTTTAATTTCTAATTTAGTCTGGATGTACCAGAACTAAGAAACCGGGTTTTTAAACCGAGATTGAAAGTTTTAAGCAAATATTTTGGTTGAAAACCCGGTTTGCGGTCGCCCGTGCGTCCAGGATTATAATTGTAACGCTTGCAGTCGATCGACCTTTTGCTTTCGTATGATAGATATATCCTGCTGATTCCTTCTCGGTTCAGTTATGAGTTATTGCCTAAACCCCGCCTGTCACAACCCCCAAAATGCCGATCGTACCCAATTCTGCCTTAGCTGCGGTTCCAAACTCTTGCTCAGAGAGCGTTACCGCGCCGTCAAACCCCTAGGGCGCGGCGGTTTCGGCCGCACTTTTTTAGCAGTAGACGAAGACAAACCCTCAAAACCGCGCTGCGCCATCAAACAGTTTTTCCCCCTATCCCAAGGAACCAGCAGCAGCGAAAAAGCAGCAGAATTATTCAACCGAGAAGCAGTGCGGCTGGACGAATTGGGGAAACACCCGCAAATTCCCGAACTGCTGGCGCACTTTCAGCAGGAACGCTATCAGTATTTGGTGCAGGAATTTATAGAAGGCGAGAATTTACAGCAAGAATTGGCGCGGAGTGGGCCTTTCAGCGAAAGTCAGGTTCTCAGTCTGCTGAAGGATTTATTGCCAGTATTGCAGTTCGTGCACGATCGCAATGTAATTCACCGAGACATCAAACCACCAAATATTATCCGCCGCATTGCTCAAACTCCGATTATTTATACTTACCCAAACTTAACTGGGGAATTAGTTTTAGTTGATTTTGGCGCTGCAAAACTTGTGGAAGGTTTGAAAGAAACGGGAACAGTCATCGGTTCTCCCGAATTCGTCGCGCCGGAACAAATTCGAGGTCAAGCGGTTTATGCCAGCGATTTGTACAGTTTGGGAGTAACTTGCATTTATTTGCTGACTCAAATATCTCCGTTTGATTTGTTCGATATCAATCAGGATGCTTGGGTTTGGCGGGACTTTTTGAAGGTTCAAATCGATCCGAAATTAAGCCGCATTCTCGACAAAACGATCGAACCGAGTCTCAGTCGCCGCTATAAATCTGCAACTGAGGTACTCCAAGATTTGCAACCGCAGCATTCGGGGGCGCGCGCGGGGACACCGCATCAGGGGGCGGGCACGGGGGCACCGCCCCTACAAGTGCCTGTAATTCCTGCGGTGCAGAATGCAGTGCCGGCAACGGTTGCAGGTACGATTATACCTGTGCCAGAGAGGCAGCGGGTTGTGCCCGCACGATCGCCCACTTGGCAATGCGTTCATACTCTGGTAGGGCATTCAAATGCAGTCACGTCGGTAGCTTTCAGTCCCGACGGCGAAACTTTAGCCAGCGGTAGCGAGGACAAAACTATTGAAATCTGGAAGTTGGAAGCGGGTAAGCGGTGGTACACTCTCACGGGTCATTCTGACTGGGTGACTTGCGTGGCTTTCAGTCCAGATGGCCGGACTTTGGCCAGCAGCGGCCGCGATAAAACTATCCAAATTTGGGATTTGAATAAGGGTAAGTGGTGGTACGCTTTGCGGGGTCATGCTGACAGGGTTTCGGCTGTGGCGTTCAGCCTTAACGGTCAGGTTTTGGCTAGCAGCAGTCGGGACAAAACCGTGCAGTTGTGGGATTTGAATAAGGGTAGGTGGATGTCTACTTTGACGGGTCACGCTGAGGGGGTGGAAGCGGTGGCTTTTAGTGCTGGCGGGGAATTTTTGGCTAGCGCTAGTCGGGACAAAACTGTGCGGTTGTGGGATTGGCGCGCCGGTAAGTCGCTTTGTACTTTAGCTGATTGCGGGGATTGGGTGCGGGCGATCGTTTTTGCTGCGAACTCCCCCAGCCGCCCCTTACCAAGGGGGGGAGTAGGAAAAGGATTGACTTCCTCTGTCTCCCCTGCCGGTCAGACCCCCCCCAG
>JAUBOG010000708.1:0-2519 GCA_036700105.1 Microcoleus occultus BM001215583 | reverse complement strand
CCTAACCCCCCCTTGCTAAGGGGGGGAATAAGAATAATGTTGCATTCTTTTGTAAAATTGGTATTAATTATATACTATTTACCATCGATTGATTAATTTAGTGTGATTTTGATACAAAACAGCTTATCTCCCCTACATTGAAAGTTCAGGGAGTAACACGTGTAGGAATATAAGCGCTGATTTCATACCTCTTAGGGATTAACTGAACCGTATCAATTTCTACCCAATCCCGAATAAGTAATCGAAATTACCGTCTCCCACAGAGTCCCTAAGCGTATTGATGATTTTCTTTGTATTATCGTAAGGCCCTTCAACATAACAAGGTTGTCCGTTGCGACCGAATTTCAAGCCGATTTCCCTGGTTGATTCTCCTAAATGAGCCTTCGACTGCTCGAAATCGCGATGCGGTTCAAAGCCTAATGTTTTGGCATAAGCGATCGCGCCCCAAACCAAGGCTTGTGCTTGTTCTAAACTAATCTCCTCGTATCCCAGAAATGGCGAGTAAGAATTCTCAACGAGATTTTTATATTGGCTATCGTTGCAGTTACGTGGCGGAATGGTATCCTTGAGTCCCAAACACCAGTAGTCGATCAAATAAGTGGCTGCAACAAAACGATTGTATCCCTTGGAACGGGTAACTATCACTAAACCCAAACCGCCCGCTTCAGTGGTTTCATTTCGCAACAAGGCATCCGCAAAATTTACATCCACGAGACATTGAGCAACGGGCAATAACTCTCCTTTTTCGGCGCTAGCGAGGGCTGTTCGTGCTGCATGAGATATCAGAAAGGTACTGACTTCGGATACTTTCAATCCTAATTTTCGGGCAATTTGTTTGGGCGTTAATTGCCGATCGCGCAAATTGAGAATTTCTTGTTCTTGTTCGGGTTGCATGGTTTGTCTACTCCAGTCTGGGCTGGGTTCGATCTGAGCAGATCATTATACCGCGTTTTTGCGGCAAACTTCGTAACATTACAAAAATTCAGGAAAAAACCCGGTTTCTTTGGTGGTGCGCGGGTGGCCAGAAACCGGGTTTTTTTGAGATTCTTCGTTACTGTCGGTAAAACTCGTAAAAACCCGGTTTCTTAGATTGTGGATGACGAACCTAATTTTGCCCTAATTCTGGCGGTCTCCCCATCAAACCGGTCATCAAGCGCAATGCTAGAAACCTGACAGGCGGAATTGTCCGCAAACACCACAATCCGAAGCGGCGAAATGCGACTATTGGTAGCCATGTATTGGAAAACAATCTGTCTAGAAAATCGGTAAATCCTAACACGATTAAATTCTCTTTTTTGCGCCAATTGTGATACCGTTTCAATACTCGCAAATCGCCGATGTCTTCGCCTTTTTGCTCAGCTTGCTGCAAGATTTGGCCGATCGCCCCTGCGTCTCGAATGCCCATATTCAAGCCTTGTCCGCCCACGGGATGGCAGCAGTGGGCCGCGTCGCCAATTAATGCTAATCGGGGCAACACGTAGCGATCGCTCTGCATTAACTGCACCGGAAACAAAAAGCGATCGCTCTCCAATTCCAAACGCCCCAAAAGCCCGCCCGTGCGCTGTTCCAACAAAGCTAAAAACTCTGTTTCATCCATTGACTGCAAAGCTTTTGCTTCCGCGTGGGGCGCAGTCCAAACTACTTGACAGCGGTTCCCAGGTAATGGTAATACTCCCATCGGGCCGCTCGGCCAAAAGCGCTCGAAAGCGATATCGTTGTGCGGTTTTTCTGCTTTAATAGTGATAGCAACGCAGGATTGCCAGTATTTCCAGCCGCGAGTGCCGATGTTGGCTTCGGTGCGGATGCGCGATCGCGAACCGTCAGCCGCAACTAACAATCTGGTGCGAATTGTGCGAGTTTCGCCGTTTTGTTTGACTTCAATTTCGGCGCAATCAGTTAAATATTTTACTTCGATTACTTCGGCGGGACAAACCCAACTGAAATTCGGGTTTTTTGCCAAAGATTCGTGCAAAGCTGACAGCATGACTCGGTGTTCGCCGACATAGCCTAAAGCCGCTTTTGGTACGGGTAATTTGCCTGTATTTCCCAAGTCGGGGCGGTGGAATTCGACGACTCCGGGATAGTCGCCGTCGCAGAGGCTAATTTGCTCGAAGGTGGTGATTTGCGGCAAGATTTGTTCCCACACGCCGATGCTTTCTAAAATCATTCCCGATAGCAGGGTGATTGCATAGGCTTGTTTTTTGGCTGCTGCTGCTGCGGGGAGTTGGGTTTCGATGATGGCGATTTTTAAGCCGGAATCTTTGAGGGCGCACGCTAAGGTTGCGCCGACTATGCCGCCGCCGACGATCGCGATGTCATAGTCTAGTGTTGGTGTTTGGGCGGCGGCTGGGGTTCGAGAAAGTTGGTTTACAGGCATTTTTTAAGGAGGTTGTTTAAGTCGTAGCGTAGCGGGGCGTAAGCCATCGCACTTTTACTTTCTTATTGTAAAGAATTATTGCGGTTTGGGGCAATGTGGGGTCCCAGTAGGGTGCGCATTGCGCACCGGTGCGCATTGCGCA
>JAUBOG010000707.1:0-2533 GCA_036700105.1 Microcoleus occultus BM001215583 | reverse complement strand
AGTAGAGGGTAAACCTGCACAAAAAGGATTTTGTACTTTGTGGATTCGCTCCCCTCAAGAACGAAAGTTTGTTCCTTGATGGCAAATACTAAAATTGAGAATGGGATGTAAAGAAGTTAGCTTAACAGGAGAAATCTATGATTGCCAATTTGAACAATCAGCCGTTACCTGACCAAAATCAGAAGCAAGTACAGTCGCAAATATCGGGGGTTTTAGTTGCACTAAACGACCCATTCGATGAGATGGTTTGGGATTACTGTTTGAGTCAAACATACCCAATATCGGAACAGATTAAGATTGTACTGAGTGCTTTCTGGGGACCGTTTGCTGCCAAAAATGCTAGCAAGTCTCCCGAGCGAGTGCGAGCAATAGCTTGTTATTCACTGCAACAATTAGCAGCTCAACAAAAATTGATTGATTCAGTGTTTGAACTGTCAAGTGAATCAAATAAACTTTCCGAAGTTATTGCTGTTCTCAAAAGGAAGAATAGTTGTGAGGCACTCAATCAAGTTTGTGTCTATCCTCAATCTGTTCTAAATACTGCAATTCGGTGGGAGTAAGAGCCGTTGTTCTTTCTAACAAGTTCAGAATTTCGACTTCAAACGGATCTAGATTTCCTAATTGGTGAAGTCGGTCAGTGCGATCGCAAATTTCTTGAAGTCCCGGTTGATTTTCGAGCGGTACAGCAGTGAGAGCCGAGAGTTTGAATGTGTATAACTGCATAGTAACGGTGGGGATGTGTCGCATCCACACAGTGGCGGTTTTCTCGCCCACTGACTGAATGCGGCCTAACCTGCCGTTAACATCTTGGCGATCGGGCGCGTATACTTCTACTAAGGAACCAATTTTGAGCGTCAGGTGATGAGCGATGGTAGGTTCACCTTCAGGCTTTACTTTTTGGTCGCGCCCCTGTAAAGTTTTGGCAACCTTAGCCGGACGGCTGCGAGCATCAATCGCCAAAGCGATGACCTGCTTTTTGGTCATCCCCGCAGAGCGATTCAGTATTTTCCACTTCATATCCTCTCCTCCAATAGAACTCAGGGTGTCTACTGCTTTAGCAAACTGAGCGTCTCTGCGAATTGTTTTTGGGGATGCCTTGAACTGTGCCCCCAACTTTGTCTCTGTTTTCAAGTGGTCAAAATGACCACTTGATTTTCTGTCTCCGCCGCGGGACTGTTTGGTGAGTTCGTACCAAGTGCCGCGCAAATAGCTGACTGACTCAGACGTGAGATTGCGGCGGCCCAGTTGATTGAGGAGCATCCAAACTTTGACGGTGTTAGGGCTGTCGAAAGACATCTCTACAGTTTGGTAGGGGATGCCGTGCGCCGTACAAATAGCATAGCGGTTGTGACCGTCGATGAGAATTTTTTCCTCAGCCCAAACCACCAAAGGGTCCCGACACCCTTTCTCTTGAATGCTGGCTTCTAAGGTAGCAAACTCGCTCGCACTCAAAGGAGGGATGAGCGTTTGGAAATCTGGGTCAATCCGCAGGGAGTCTGCAACAGTGTGGTGGTGCTTTCGGGTTGAGCCTCGCAAAACTACTAAAGGTTGACGCTGCTCGCTGCCCGGTGTCTCCTGAGTTGGGTGCATTTCCTAGTGCCTCCTGAGATAAGTCAACCCCTGACTTGCCAGCCCCAAAGCCAGACACCAGATTGAAGAAGTTGACTCGTATAGGTTGATTCCATATTACCTATAGTACCACGGAAATTTGCTCGTAATGTGGGATAATAAAGAAAAAAGTCGAAAGGATAATGTTGCAAAATGCCCCCAAGCAAAGGAACGCAGCTCCACCCCAACTCTCTAGCTAATTTAAAGTTAGGCGGAGGCGAACCTCGATATGAGGAGCCAAAAAAGCAAAGGAACATTCAGGTAACATCTGCGGGGTGGGAAGGTTTTCGCGCTATTGCTAGAGAGCGCGGATTGAGTTTGAGCGAGTTGATCGAACAGATTGGCAGGCGCAAGATTACTTTGACTGACGCCGAGGAACAAAGTCGCAAACAACCCACAGCCAATCTTTCAGGTATGGTGAGGCTTTGAATAAAGACGTACATTGCCGTCGGATGAGGAATAAACACAATGGTTCAATCACCTCCAAAACTTATAACTGTTGATGAATTTATTACAAACTACGGCGACAGCGATTGCTACGAACTGATTGATGGTGAATTAACCGAAATGGAACCAACAGGGCCGCACGAACAAGTATCCGGTTTTCTGGGACGAAAACTGAATGTAGAAATTGACCGCCTGGATCTACCCTACCTTATCCCCCCTCGCTGTCTCATCAAACTATTAGGAACAGCAACAGCCTTTCGCCCCGATGTGCTTGTATTAGACCAAACTCGACTAATTAATGAACCTTTGTGGCAACAAGAACCTGTAATTACATCAGGTTCCTCAATTAAACTGATTGCTGAAGTCGTTAGCACCAACTGGCAGAACGATTACGCTCGCAAAGTTGAAGATTACGCCCTGCTTGGAGTGCCTGAGTATTGGATTGTTGACTATTTGGGCATTGGTGGCAGAGAATATA
>JAUBOG010000706.1:0-2582 GCA_036700105.1 Microcoleus occultus BM001215583 | reverse complement strand
CCGCACTTTAACGAGAACTAGGGGTTTCAAATATTCTCTGGTAACTAGATGCGTTTACCCTGAGATCCCCCCTAGCCCCGCTTAATAAGGGGGGACAAGAGAGTTGTCTTTCGTCCCCCTTTTTTAGGGAGGACAGGATTCATCTCAAAGTCCCCATTCTTAAGGGGGATGCGAGGGGGATCGAGACTATGGTAAAAACGCGATCGATCAAGATTTGCAGGCAATTGTTAATCTGAGTTCAAAAACTCCAAATAATTATTAGTCAATTCTTTGACTGCTAATTCGTGAAATTGCTGGCCGTGTTCGGGAGTTGCTAAGGCCGGATTTGAACCCATTCTGCCGTCGGGAAATCGGCGCCGGAAGTCAGCAGCACTGTAAATTTTGTAGCCGGAAGCAACTTCCTCTGAAAGCGGTGCTTGCTTGATGGCTTCTGGATAAAGGTACTGGGTTAAGGCGATTTCGCTGGGGGTGGCGTGGGAGCCTTCTTGGTTTCCGTACAATTCTTTTGCGAGTTTGTAGACTGAACCGCACATGAACCAGTTGCCGATTTGACACTGGATTCGATCGCAATTCGGTAGATTTAAGTCGGACAAATGCGCGTAACTCTCGGCAAATGCTGCTTTCATCGTCGCAATGTTGCCGCCGTGACCGTTGATGAAGAAGTATTTCTCAAATCCGGCTTTTGCCAAAGATGTGATATAATCTCTAATTACCAGAATCAGCGTCTGCGGTCGGAGGCTGACGGTGCCGGGAAAGCTGGTGTGGTGCAAGGCCATGCCGACATTAATTGTCGGGCCGACTAAGGCGTTGGCTGCTTCGCCGACACGGAGGGCGATCGCCTCAGCAGCAATGGCGTCAGTGCCGATCAAGCCGGTGGGCCCGTGCTGTTCCGTTGAGCCGATCGGGATAATTATGCCTCGGGAGCTCTCTAGATAAGCTTCTACCTCCGGCCAGGTACTCAAATGCAGCAACATTATAGGCAGTTTATAGAATTTTTACTTGTAAGTTCGATCGTAGCGGTTCTGGGTCAGTTGTGGGGCGATCGGCCGCCAAAAGTGTTAAACCCGCGACGCGCAATTCTCAAAAACCCGGTTGATGCCTGGATTTATAGTTATTTTTGCCCGATATTTTTTGAGAAACCGGGTTTGCGAGCGTAAATCCGATCGGTATTCTGTCTTCAAACAAAGCTGTAGGGTTCGGTTAAACTTTAAAACTAACATTACATAGCTTTAATAATTTAACTATTTGTTTACTAAAGCTTTACCTTTTAATAACCTTTTGGAAGTACGATAAACCCATCTCCCTATATATTGGGTATTACCTGGTCAATTAACGGCGGGCAATGTTTTACAAAGTAATACCGACCCCTAACAATGACCGGGCTTCTAACGCCTGGACCGAGGCAGACAGCGCAGCTATCGCAACTGCTCAACGGCTATACTTCTTGCACGAGCAAGTAGAAACAGTCGAGCGCGTGTCTGTTGGATGGACTGGCGAAGGATTATAAGCGATCCTCTTCGAGGGCTGCGCTAACGAACTTTTCTTTTTGGCGATCGTCCTACAAGCGATCGCAGCGCGAGAGCGTCTCAGCTACTGAAGAAGACACTCCCGCACTAGCTACATACAAACATAACTCCCACTGATATTTATGTCTTCTGCTGAATTAAGCGAATGTCCTTCAAGGCTGGCTGTTGGACAAGCCGGCCGCATCTTGTTATTGGAAGGTGAAGACCTGTTGCGGGAAATGCTAGCTTTAGCCCTTAAAGAACAGGGCTATGAGGTGGTGGTTACTAGCGACGGGCGCAACGCTTTGCCTTCTGTGCAGACTTCTTCGTCGTACCACGGTGAATTTGGCTTTAACCTGTTAATTATGGATTCAATCAACGGTTTGGATCTGTGTCGAATGTTACGGCATCAAGGAAATCCCGTCCCTATTTTGATTATCGGTGCTAGAGGAAGTGCCAACAATTGCGCTTTTTATCTAGAAGCCGGATCGGATGATTATCTCACCAAGCCTTTTGGAATGCGGGAGTTTATCGCTCGCTGTCGGGCGCTGATGCGGCGCCAGCGCCTCGGTCAGTTGCCGCAACCGGTGACGCTGCAATATAAGAACATAACTCTGTATCCCGAAGAATGCCGCGTGTTGGTTCGCGGCATTGAAGTAAAATTTTCTCCTAAACAGTTTCGCTTACTAGAACTATTCATGAGTCATCCCCGGCGAGTTTGGTCTCGCGATCAGTTGCTGGAAAAAATTTGGGGTCAAGATTTTATCGGAGACAGCAAAACAGTTGATGTTCACATCCGCTGGCTGCGCGAAAAGTTGGAAATCGATCCGGGCCAACCGGAATATATCATTACGGTACGGGGGTTCGGCTATCGATTTGGTTGAATTTTTAGATTAGTTGTAGGGTTGGAAGTTGCAGTCAATATTCTGTAGGGACACAACAATGTTGTGTCTTTATTTGTATTTGTAGTTGTGTAGAGCACGCATTGCTAGCCCTGTCATATCAATTCCGGCTGCGCCGGAAAATAATATAGAGGAGACGGCAGTGCCGTGTCCCTACCGCAATCAATTGTAGGGA
>JAUBOG010000705.1:0-2599 GCA_036700105.1 Microcoleus occultus BM001215583 | reverse complement strand
TTCCTATCACATAAAACCATATCTGGTATTTAAAATGTTTGGGGTTATATTAAGTTGTAAGCCAAAAACGGCCGGAAAACACCTAAAACCCTATCAGGGATTGAAACCAACCGAAATCCTCGCCATCAAGGAGCCGCCGGAGCCGGAAAACACCTAAAACCCTATCAGGGATTGAAACGATTCGCTTATTGAACTCGGCGAAAGGATACGGGTACAAGAGCCGGAAAACACCTAAAACCCTATCAGGGATTGAAACAGCAGGTAAATCGGTAAGCTTGCCCTCTAGTGCCAAGCCGGAAAACACCTAAAACCCTATCAGGGATTGAAACCCATTTAAACCCTACACTAAGTTCACTTTCTTCTGCGCCGGAAAACACCTAAAACCCTATCAGGGATTGAAACAAAATGTGTCCTTCTTCTGATGCTATTCAATTTGGCCGGAAAACACCTAAAACCCTATCAGGGATTGAAACAAGTTTAATCTTTTCTAAGGCGTTGAAAGTGTAACGCCGGAAAACACCTAAAACCCTATCAGGGATTGAAACACGCCACCAAGCTTGATGCTGCCAAGGGTCGCCGCCGGAAAACACCTAAAACCCTATCAGGGATTGAAACCTATCGTACACACCCCCCGCAAGCGCCTGATAATGCCGGAAAACACCTAAAACCCTATCAGGGATTGAAACGATTATAAAGACTACAAACGTGCGATCGGGAAGCCGGAAAACACCTAAAACCCTATCAGGGATTGAAACTTTTCTGATTCAATCGATCGCGCTCACCTTCCTGGCCGGAAAACACCTAAAACCCTATCAGGGATTGAAACAAGGGTGAGGCGTTTAGGTGTGTTTCTTGGGGTAGTGCCGGAAAACACCTAAAACCCTATCAGGGATTGAAACGGACATTCCTAGCACGCGCGATCGAGAGTCAACTGCCGGAAAACACCTAAAACCCTATCAGGGATTGAAACAAACAGTTCGATCGACTCGTAATCATCCGGCTCAGGGCCGGAAAACACCTAAAACCCTATCAGGGATTGAAACGAAGCGGCAGCGAAATTTGTAAAATTTACAGCCGAGCCGGAAAACACCTAAAACCCTATCAGGGATTGAAACCGCTTTCAACTCTCAAATAGCGATTTTTAATCTCCGCCGGAAAACACCTAAAACCCTATCAGGGATTGAAACGGGCGGTTCTTCGTCGGGCGGCTCTATACCGCGCCGGAAAACACCTAAAACCCTATCAGGGATTGAAACCCTTCGCCAGTTCGTTCAGCATTTTCGCCGCCGTGCCGGAAAACACCTATTTCCCCATCTAGGGCTTGAAACGCAAGTTCGATCGCCCGATCGCACTCAAAAACCGAGTCTCTTGGTCGATCGTACTTCAGCGCCCGCACAAACCCCAAAAAACCCGGTTTCTTTGATTTTGATACCTCAAAAACGGAGGACACTCCAAAAGCCGTGTCCCTACCGGGAAGCTCAGGATAGGCGGGTGTAGTTCAGAAATGTGGAATCTGCTTTATACCTATTTTAATTGTTACTTGTTTGATAGCTAAAACACAATTTGAGGAGACAATATGGTATTTGTCTCTGAGTTGGCTACTTGACCGATACCTAAAAAATTACCATCTCGATCGTAAACCTGCAAGGGATAGGGAGGTTGAGGCGGATTTTTCTGGCTTTCTTCTTTTTCCCCGATCGGCATTTCGGGAATCGGGAGGCGCTGACCTTGAAACCAGCGTTTGGTATATTCAGGAGAAAGGACGATCGCCCCTAAATGCCCCAAAACCTGCGCTGGCAAAATCGGGCAGAATTTATCCTCCTGCAATTGCAGTTCCAATTCTGCAAAACTCAGACTTTGCTCGATCGAGAAACCGCTGCTTTCGGTGCGAGTCAAATTAGCCAAAGTACCGCCTGCATCCAGCATCGCGCCCAAATCCCGCGCGATCGCCCGAATGTAAGTACCCGCCCCGCAGGCGATCGACAAATCCAATTCCGGAAAATCACCCGGCCGCCAATCCAATATTTCCAGCCGAAAAACCTCGACTTTCCTAGCAGCAACTTCCACAGTTTCGCCTTTTCTAGCCAACTCGTAAAGGCGTTTTCCTGCCACCTGAACCGCACTAAAACTCGGCGGAAATTGCTCGATTTTTCCGATAAATTTCGGCAGTGCAGCTTGCACTTTTTCTAAAGTCAAATCCGGCACCGGTTGAGAGCGGAGAATTTCTCCTTCCAAATCGTCTGTAGCGGTAGTTAAGCCAAACCGAATCGTACCTTTGTAAGCTTTATTGTGCTGGAGAAATTGCAGCAGTCTGGTTGCTCTGCCCAGGGCGATCGGCAAAACGCCAGTGACAGCAGGATCGAGGGTTCCTCCGTGTCCGACTCGCTTCAGTTTCAATAGTCGGCGCACTCGCCCCACGCAGTCGTGAGATGTCATGCCCGCAGGTTTGTTGAGATTGAGAAAACCGTCAGTAGTCATTAGTCAGTTGTCATTAGTTAGTTGTCAGTTGTCAGTTGTTAGTTGTTATATGAAATCCCGTAGCATTGGAATTATTGCCGAAATTAGGAGACGGCAGTGCCGTGTCCCTACAATATTATTT
>JAUBOG010000072.1:2571-18604 GCA_036700105.1 Microcoleus occultus BM001215583 | reverse complement strand
ACACGGCACTGCCGTGTCCTCCGTTTATATCATTCCGATGAAGAGAGGATTTGATATCAATTAGCTGACTAAGAGTTAGGTTCAGTTTTCCAATCAACCAGATTTTTTTTCAATTCCCGCCAATAACCGCCAAGTTTTGTTTCTCCGAAAGCCATCCGCATTCTCTTGAAAGTGCTGCTTCTTACAGGCGGCTTTCCGTAGTAAAGAAATTGACTGATATCTTTAGTCAAGCACGGATTCATGAAAGTTTTAACATCTTCGCGAGCCAAATATTTTGCCCGAACCTCCTGCAAATATTCGTCTTGAGCATTTGTGTGAAATACCGTCCAGCTCGGATCTTCAACCTTACACAAAGTGTATTGATTGTGAGCCTCCATATATTCGATAAATGTTCCTTCTAGCAAAAATCTGCCAAACTTGTTTTCTCCCTCAAACCCTGAAGCAATATATTCACCCGCACATTCTTCCATTGCTGCAACAAAGGTACTGCGCTTCATCAAAGAAAAATTGAGCGTGCAGGCTTGAATAAAGTACCAGCCAGGCCAAGCCTCGAAATGTTTGAAGGTTCGATTAAAAGCTCCGCCGACTGCAAAGATTTCATCTCGTTCCAGATAATCTATCGCTTCCTCCAACCAGTTTTCGTGACCTTCTCTGTAAGGCAACGTGTCTATTTTAAAATTCAATACATAGGGCTTGCTAGCAATTGCTGCCGCTGTATACTCCTGAACGAAACACCTGTCCTTATCATTCTCTTGATGGTGCGGCGCTATCAGTTGCAGCTTATCAATTAAACCCTCTTGATACAGTTCCCAATAAACTTTTTGAGTGTCGCTATCGCTGCCACCGTCCACAACTATAACTTCCCCTGGTTTGCCCCCTAAAAACTTAAACCAATCCAAGAGGATCTCTCTGTAGGCTAACCCATTGCCAAAATTGGCTGAGACCATCGACACTTCGCTAAGTTTGCTTGACTGCTCGATCATAATTTATTTTCTCAAGAGTAATACAGCTTTTGCTCGTCCATTACAACTTACTAGAATTTTATAGAAGTGTCAATTATGAACAGCTTTTCAGTAATAATACGGAAGAGCCTGCGGTGCGTTTGATTAAATTTGTAACACCAACAGTCCAGGATGCCTTCCGGCTCATGTACCTGCTTCTTCAACCTAAGTCGATCGGCGGTAAAATACTTAAGTAGATCCTCCGCAAGCGAACACAGTAAAACTCTCTTCGGAGCGATCGGCTCGAAAGCAATTCTCTTGCGGTGACGATCGCTTTACCCAGAGTGACACACCAAAATTTATTTGCACCAACCTACTTAGAACTTCGATGTTTTAGATTGTAGATTCTCGATTGGAAGTTTGAGACTAAAAAATTGTAAATAACTGACTGGATATGGGTTTTGATCTGACATACAGCGGCATTCTCTTTTTAAAATGCTACTAAAGCGCGTCCGCTATATCACCCTCACTAAAATGTGTTTTTAACTACTAATACCGCTGTCATAAAACTTGCTCAGACGAGGCAATTTCGCTCTGCAAAAGCCGGAATAATCAGCGTTAAGAACACTCCGGACGTTGTTCTTCAAACAAAGTCAAAAAGTGATTCAAAGCCTCGCCTTAGCGAAAGGCAAGGCGATTACAGAATTTCCCGCGAAATGTCAGACTGCAATAGTCCTGGACGCATCGGGCCTAGAAACCTGTTTTTTCACCAAATCAGGGGGCTGCAACCAAATATTTTCGTAAAAAAACCCGGTTTCGAGGAGCGGGAATGTGTAAGTCCCGTGCAAATTTTGCCAAACTGCTGGCAAGTTTGCTCGATCGGTCAAACCAATATCTATGTAAACGGCTACAACTCGATCGCCAACTAAACGAGAACGATCGAGGGTACCGAAAGTTCCCCGGTGCAACTGCTCGACTGACACGACAATCATCATCTAGGGCGTCAATACAGTTTTAAGTATTTTTGGGCTGAAGCTGTACTGCATTCAAACTGTATATTTCGAGTCCACATCAAAAATTAGATACCTGAGAGCTTAGAAGTTGTAATTCTCTCTAGCTTGTTGAGTCAGTTTTAGCTTGTGTTCGAGAGCTTGCCAATTTTCGGTGTCGATATCGCTGATGAACTGGTCGAGTGCGTCGCGGTAAATAGAGAGCGATCGCAGCAATTGCTCTCGGTTGTACTTGGCCACCATCACTCCCAGCTCGGGATTGCCGCCCCCAACGCGGCTCGTATCCCGAAAACCAGAACTCGCCAAATGCTGGGCTAAATTAACAATATCCCGATCGCCCTCAACAGCAGCAGCAGCAACCAGCGCCGCGCTGGCGACAATCGGCAAATGAGAAATCCAAGCCACAGCCCGATCGTGCTCTTCGGGCGCGCACCGGTAAACCGACGCACCCAGCAACCGCGCAATTTCCTCAACCTTCGCCACCGCCAGCGCCGGCGTCTGAACCTGCGGCGTCACCACATAAGGCCGGCCCGCAAACAAATCCCTTACCGCCGCCTCGATCCCGCTCTCAGCAGTCCCCGCCATCGGGTGTCCCCCGACAAAATTCGGCCACAGACAAGACACAGCTTTTACTATCGGTGTTTTTACGGAGCCGACATCAGTTACTATCGTATCAGGGGAAAGATAGGGCAGCAGTTCGCGGACGATCGGCTCGATCGACAGCAGCGGCGTGCAAATAAAAACCAAATCCGCTGCTGACATCAGAGAAAGGTGTATGCTGGCTTCAGAGACAACACCGCGAGCTTTCGCCCGATCGCAAGTCTGCTGTCTGCTCGAAACCCCAAAAACATCAAACCCGCGCGATCGCAAATCCAGCCCGATCGAGCCGCCAATTAAACCAAGTCCGACAATACCGATATTCATAGCCATAAAATGGGGATATTTGATACGGTGCCGCCCCCATGACAGTCGAGGAACTCCTAAAAAAATATGCCGCCGGAGAAAGAAACTTTGCCGGAATCAACCTCACTGAGGCCAACCTCAGCGGCGTCAACTTGAGCGGAGCCAACCTCAAGGGTGCGAATCTGAGTGTAGCAAACCTGAGCGGAGCCAACCTCAGCAAAACCAATCTCACCGGTGCAAAACTCAACATCGCCAGACTCAGCGGCGCCCATCTCGGCGGCGCCAACCTCACCGACGCCGACCTCAACGTCGCTTATTTGGTGCGAGTTGACCTCAAAAGAGCCATACTCACGCGAGCCAAACTGATCAGAGCCGAGCTAATTCGAGCCGAACTCAGCGGAGCCAACCTCAGCGGAGCCAACCTCAGCGGAGCCACCCTCACCGAAGCCACCCTCCGAGGAGCCAACCTTGCTCAAGCCAACCTTCGAGGCGCTCACCTCAGCGGCGCGTGCTTGACAGAAGCCAACCTCGAACAAGCCAACCTGCAAGGCGCCGACCTCAGTCGAGCCGACCTCAGCGGCGCCGACTTGCGGGGGACAGAACTGCGACAAGCCAACCTGACCCAAGCCGTACTCAGCGGCGCCGACCTCAGCGGCGTCAATTTGCGCTGGGCGATCCTCAGCGGCTGCAACCTGCGCTGGGCAGATTTGAGCGAAGCCAAATTGAGCGGCGCCGACCTCAGCCGAGCCGACCTCTGCCACGCCAACTTGCTCAACGCCAGTTTAGTTCACGCCGATTTGTCAAATGCCTATCTGATCCGCGCCGACTGGATTGGAGCCGACTTAACCGGAGCCACCTTAACCGGAGCCAAACTCCACGCAGTTTCGCGGCTCGGCATCAAAACCGAAGGCATGACCTGCAAGTGGGTGGATCTGAGTCCCAACGGCGACCACAGCCAAATTTACTGGTTGAATTCTGGAGGAACTAACGAATTTTTTCACGAAACCTTGCCCACAGTTCGGATTGTGATTGACTCGCCCTTAGACCAAGGCGCTCATTTTGCCCTAGCTGCAACTTATTACCAAATTGCCCAACAATACCCGAGTTTAAGCCAGCCGCCCACGATCGAAGTCAGCTCCAGGCGCACCGTACTCGCGTTTAAAATGGACAGCGACGATAAATTATTTGCCACCGCTTACGTTGCGATCATTCCTTTTAACGACGCCGCCACAACTCAAAAAAACCTGATAGCTTTGATGAAAATGATTCAATCCCACGATGCAGGCAAACTTAGCGTCAAAGAATCCAAACACGTCCAGCTATGCACCAAAGCTCTCAACCAAGCTATCAGCAAAGTAGACCAAATTAAAATTTCAACTTCTTTTCCCAAAATCGGCGAAAGCATCAATTTTTTTCAAATTCCTACACAGATGAATTTAATTAATTCCCGCGATCGAAGACTCAGCGTATATCACCACCCAGCCTTCGGCAAGCGCCTGATCAAAAAATACGACCCCAATAATTCTAGCGCGGCGAAGTTAGCCGAAAGCACAAAATTGGGTTCAGCTAATATCGCTAGCATTTTGGATTTTATAAAAGGCTTCCACAATATAGATGTCTAGACATATTGCATCAAGTTACAAAAAATGCTTATTCTATGTAAAGGTTGGCCGGGCAAAGCTTTGTTCTGGCTGACACATCAGGGAAAGTGAAAAGCATGGACGCCGAAGAACTCATCGCCAAATATGCAGCAGGAGAAAGAAACTTTACTGCCATCCTCCTTTGCGAGGCCAATCTCAGCAGGATCGATCTCAGCGGGGCTAATTTCAGCGAGGCCATCTTGAGCCTCACCAATCTGAGCGGCACCAATCTGTCAAATGCCAACATGAGAAAAGCCAAACTCAATGTTGCTAGACTCAGCGGTGCCAATCTCAACAAAGCCAACCTCAGCGGCGCTATCCTCAACGTCGCTAACTTGATTCGAGCCGACCTCAGCGAGGCCCAACTCGTCGAAGCTACACTGATCCGAGCCGAACTGATCCGAGCCGACCTCAGCGGTGCAAACTTGAGCGGTGCAAACTTGAGCGAAGCAGATTTGAGAGAAGCAACCCTCAGAGAAGCCAATCTAGAGCAAGCCGACCTCAGCGGGGCTCACCTCAGAGGCGCTTCCCTGACAGCGGCCAACTTGGAACGGGCCAACTTGCACAGAGCCGACCTCAGCAGGGCAGACTTGCGAGGCGTCAACCTCTGCAATGCTGAACTCAGACAAGCTAATCTGTCTCAAGCCAACCTCAGCGGCGCTGACTTGCGAGGCGCTAATCTGCGGTGGGCCGACCTCAGCGGGGCGAATCTGACGGGTGCTGACCTCGATGAAGCGAGGTTGAGCGGTGCCAACTTGTACGGGGCAAATTTGAGCAATGTCAATTTGTTGAACGCGACTCTGGTACACGCGGATTTGACTCAAGCGAATTTGATTCACGCTGATTGGGTAGGGGCAGATTTGACGGGGGCGGCGCTGACGGGGGCAAAAATTTACGCGGTGTCCCGGTTTGACCTGAAAGCAGATGATATCACCTGCGATTGGGTTGACCTGAGTCCTAATGGCGATCGCAGTCACATTCAGCGCTTTACCCCAGAAGAATCTCAACGGTTTTTTAATGCTACACCGCCGACCGTGCAAATTATTGTCGATCGACCCCTCGATCCCGACGCTAACTTTGTCCTCGCTGCTACCTACCGCCAAATAGCCAGTCAATACTCGGGTTTGAGCCATCCTCCCAGCATAGAAGTTAATTCGCGGCGCACGATTATCTCATTTAGAATAGACGAGGACGAGCAACTATTTCCCACAGCTTTCGTTGCGATTATTCCGTTTAGCGACGCGGCATTTACTCAAAAAAATCTCATTACTCTGATCAAGATGATTCAACCCCAAAGCGGCAATAACCTGGGCGTCAGAGTCTCAAACCTGGTAGTGCAATTGAACGTGAGCTTGACCAAAACCATTAGAAAAATAGGGGAAATAAAAATCCAGCCGATTCGCCTCGATCCTGATTCGCGATCGAGTTTTTTCCAATCCCCTACCCAAACTGTACTGTCTAACTCCAGCGCCGAAAGTTTGATGGTTCACTATCACCCAGACTTTGGCAGAAACTTGACAAATTTGCCGGGAGTCAACAAAACTGCGATCGGGCCGGCAATTAAAGCTCAAAGATTCACTACCCCGCCGCTCAATACGGTGATTGAGTTTGTCAAAAGCTTTTATCAGCTCGGCGAGTAAATACAGCAGAAGGAAGTTCGGCAACGGATTATGTAACGGATGTAACGGATGTAACGGATGTCAGGAAGAAGGAAGAAGGAAGGAAGAAAGAAGAAGGAAATGCAATTTTCCGCAAGGACTTCAGCAATTAATAACCTCCTAATAACCTTGGGGCTGCTAGAGGATAAATTAAGTTGAGATGATTGGTATTTATACAGCGTAAAAGTTAGCCGATCGCCCTTTCAGTCAGGTAAAAAAAATGCAAGCTGAAGAACTTCTCAAACGATTTGAACTCGTCAAAAGATATACAGAAGGCGACAGAGATTTCACGGGAATCAACCTGAATGAAGCTAATCTCAGCCGCATCAACCTCAGCCAGTCAATTTTAAGGCGGGCTAGCTTATTTGTCACCAACATCAGCGGCGCTAATTTGAGCGACGCTGACTTGAGCTTCGCTAACCTGAATGTGGCTAGACTCAGCAGCACAAATCTCTCGCGCGCAATCTTAAACGGGGCGACTATCAACGTAGCCAACTTAGTGAGAGCCGATTTAAGTGAAGCTCAATTAATCGGAGCATCCCTGATTAGAGGCGAATTAGTCCGCTGCGAATTGGTCAAAACTAACTTCAGCGGCGCTAACCTGACTGAAGCAGATTTAAGAGAGGTAAAACTGACGCAAGCTAACCTTTGCGGTGCCAATCTTAGGAGTGCAAATCTCAGAGGTGCTTCGGCTTCTGAAGCTAACTTTACTGAAGCTAACTTGCACGGTGCGGATTTGACGAAAGCACAACTTAACGGCGTCAATTTGAGCAATGCCGATCTGAGACAAGCTTCTTTGCAGCAGGTGAATCTGTGCGGTGCCGATTTGAGCGGTGCTAACCTCAAATGGGCCGATTTGAGCGGTGCTAACCTCAACGGCGCCGATCTGAGCGATGTTAAATTCAGCGGTGCTAACCTCAACGGAGCTGATTTAAGAAATACTAATTTAGCCAATGCTCATTTAGCTCACGCTGATTTGACAGAAGCCAATTTGATTAACGCAGATTGGGTGGGTGCTGATTTGACGGGGGCAACTTTGACTGGGGCAAAACTGTATTTAGTTCCGCGATTTGGCATCATAGCAGATGAGATTAATTGCCAGTGGGTTGACATGAGTCCTGCAGGCGATCGCGCTCAAATTCAAACATTTAATTCGCCGTTAGAATCGAGAAGATTTTTAAATCACACGCCTGGATTAGTAAAAATTGTAGTTGACGCACTTTTAGATTACTCAGCAAATACCACTTTAGCAAAAGCTTACAGCCAAATAGCCCAGCATTACGCGCCGCTGAGCTGTCCTCCCAATATTGAAGTCGGCTACCGCCGGACAACTCTCACTTTTAGATTAGATAGCGACGAGCATTTATTTCCCGCAGCTTTTTTAGCGATTCTGCCTTTTAATGATGCCTTAGAAACTCAGAAAAATATTGTGGATATCTGCAAAAATATTGAAAATCAAGATTTGGAAAACAAACGGATAGTGCAGTTGCGCCAAGCATTGGATGCAGCGAGGGATAATTTAAATGAGGTGAGAAAAATGCTGCAAGCAGCATTAAATACCGATGTCTCAACCAAGTTTTTTCAGTCGCCAACCCAAACTATTCTAATCAGTTCGGGACAGGAGAGTTTGACGGTGAATTGTCACGCGAATTTTGGCAAGGGAGGTGCTAAGAGTCAGGATAGTAAGTTCAGTTTGCCGATCGGTCAAAAAGCAGTTGATTTTCTGGCCAGTTTTGATTATGTTGATTGAGGAATGTCAACAGTAAAATCGATTGATTGAGGTAGAAGTCCACAATTCGCTGCTGCGTTTTTTGCGATCGAACTCCGAGCCGCACTGGCCCCATCATTTGACAATGGCGCGTCTCGTGGCGCGGGCTTTGCGTTTGGGGCGCAGCGCTCTGATCCAAACGGGGCTTCCCGCAGGAGCTTACCGACAGCGGTATCGAGTCAGTTATTTGATGCCGATTTTAATGTGGCCAAAGCCTGCGATTTTGGTGGCGCCGGCACCTCTGCTGGAGCATTTGAGAAATGTGGAAATTCCGCGATTGCAAGAGTGGCTGCAAACCGAGAAGCTGTTAGCGAAGCCCTCGAAGAGGATCGAGACTTACGATCGCCATAGCGATTTGGGAGGATTGATGCTAGCAGATCCCGAGTCTTGGCTGGCCTCGCGCTTGGCGGCTGATTCGCCGTTTCACAGCAAAATTCCGACAATTATCGACGGTGTGGATGACTTGGAAGTTTGGACGCGCCAGCAATTGACGGCGTGTTTGCAACCTGCTGACTGGAATGATTTAATGGAATCTGGGCCTTTGGAAGCCGATGCAATCCTCCAAGGGCGGGTATTGCTGACGCGGGCTTTCTTTCAGCATCCGGCGAAACCAGAGGAGTGCTATTTGCTGGAAACCGCAGAGCAAAATATTTTGAAGGGGCTGTTTGAAACGATCGAGCCAAATTCGCTGATTCCGGCTGCTTGGGCCAAATTTTGGCAGAGGTGGGAAAGCAACGGAAAATTGAGGTGGGCGCAAATTAATCGGGAGGCTGGGTCTTTTTCACTCTACTGCGCGCCGCTGCAGGTGGCGGAGGTATTGAGCAAAATTTGGGAAGATCGGGCTGTGGTGTTGATTGGTGGGGCGGTGGATGTGGAACCGAAGGCGCCGATTTTCCGGGAAATGCTGGGACTTCCAGAGTTGACTAGCGTTAAGTTTTCGCCCGATCGGCAAAGCGAATTAATTCAACTGTACATTCCCAACTGGCTGCCGCTGCCGAATACGCCGGAATTTCAGGGTGTTTTAATTGAAGAAATTCGGACTTTGCTGTTTATGAGCGCGTCGGTGGCGGGTTTAACGGTGCTGATTGTGGGAGATGTACCGCTGAAGGCTCGGCTGGCGGCGATTTTGGCTTCTGAGTTCGGTTCTCGGGTGCAGGTAGAAAAGACTGATGTGAGCGAGAATGCGATTTTGGTGACTGGGTGGGAGTTTTGGCGGGAACATCAGGGGGAATTGAGCGCGCCGCATTTGCTGGCGATCGCAACTTTGCCGCTTCCGTCTTTGGAGAATCCTTTGGTGACGGCGCGTGTGGCTTATTATAAGGAGCAGCGCAAGGATTGGTTTCGGCTGTATTTGCTGCCGGCGGCGCTGAATGAGCTGCAAAGGGCGATCGCGCCTGTGCGAGAACGTCAAGGGGTTGTGGCGATTTTTGACACGCGGGTGATTCACCGCAGTTACGGAAAGCAAGTTTTAGCGGCGATGAGTCCGTTTGCGAGGATTGATTATCTCGATACGACTTGGTTGACGCAGGCTTGAGATGACCTGTTGGCGTATAATTGGGTTTAGTATTCCAGTTGAAATCTAATGAAAGCAAATAAAGATTATGGGCGAATCTAAGCGTCGCAAAGAGTCGATCGGCGACAAGTACGGCAAAGAAGAGCGCATTCTTCCCTGGCTGCCGATCACGAAAACCCAAAGCGAAGATTTTGTGAAATGGACAAGTCGCGGAAGCTGGATCGGGATTAGTTTGTTGGTTGGTTGGTGGATTGTCGTGCGGTTTGTCGGCCCAGCGGCGGGCTGGTGGGTGGTTGACTGATGTCAGGCTCGACAAATGCTTGTCTTATGGGCATTTTGTCGAGTGCAACTGAATTTTTGGGAAAATTTTAGTTGCAAATCTGAACTTAGTATGTTATATTAACTATCTACGGGCAATTAGCACAGTGGTAGCGCACTTCCTTCACACGGAAGGGGTCACAGGTTCAAATCCTGTATTGCCCATTAAAAATTTTAAGGTGACTCATTTAGGCGATCGCAGGAATAGAGGTAACTTTACGATGCAAATAATTCTGAACTCAGAACAAGAAAAGTTATTGCAACAACTTCTAGAAACAGGAAAATATACAACCCGCGATCGGGTAATTACTGATGCTTTAAAAGCTTTGTCAGAAAAACAGCATCTTAATCAACCTCGGCAAGTAGTAACCATTGTTTCAGGAAAAGCTGCACAAGAGTTACTAGCAGAAAAAATTAAAATCAGCCGGGAACTTCAGAATAGTTATCAGCCCGATCCGCACAGACAAGCTTTAGCTGAAAATTTTAGCAACTTATGTGAAGAAACCCAAGCTTTACACGCCGATCGTCCTTTAACTGATGAAGAAATTGCCGAAGAAATTGCAGCTTATCGGAGTGGAGTAAGCTAACAGTAGGGTGCGTCAGGGGGAAATTCTTAGTTTGTTGTCGTCACATTCTGCCCTGACGCACCCTACAACTTGTTGAGCTGGTTCGGGAATCGGAAAAGCATCCTCTTGTAATCCTTCAATATGAAATGCGATCGCCTCTTTAATTAAATTTCTCACTTCTTCTAAACTTTCAGCCACAGCTACACATCCCGGTAAATCTGGAACATACGCACCGTAGCTAGTTTTACCTTTTTCAATTACAACAGCATAACGCATTAATCTTCCTCCTCTAGTTGAGATTGTCGCAAAACACTTTCGTAGCACGGGCGAGGGTTCGGTGCGATCGCCCAACCCCATTTATTTATACTACACATATGCTACACTAACATTGTAACTCGTGCCCCGCCGGAGGTTCCCTGATGGCCAATGCCAATATTCCCCAAAATTTCAACTTAATTATCCCCGCCGGAACCCAAATTGTCACCAAAATTGAGGTCAAAAACTCCGGCGGCGACCAATCTTGGAAACAAGGCGCAGTAGGTGTGATTGTCAAATCGCCTACAGACAATTCCCACGCATATTTAGTCAAACTCCCAGACGGAACAGAAGTTAGTCTGCGGCGGCACGAACTCAGCATCCGCAAGCAGTTTCAGAGCGAAGGATTGCAGTCAGGAGGAGATTTTTTAGCAGAATACGACCTCTATGATTCTGTTATTTACCGCTGCATTGTCGGTTCCAGGGCTTACGGTTTGGATAACGAGCAATCCGACACAGATAGGCGCGGGATTTACCAGCCGCCGGCGGTGCTTCACTGGTCGCTTTACGGCATTCCTGAACAATTGGAAAACAAGGAAAATCAAGAATGCTATTGGGAACTGCAAAAGTTTCTGATTTTGGCACTAAAAGCTAATCCGAATGTGCTGGAATGTTTGTATACGCCTTTGGTAGAAAAAATTTCTCCTGTAGCAGCAGAATTGCTCGAAATTCGGGAAATCTTTCTGTCTCAATTAATTTATCAAACTTACAATAGCTATGTTTTGTCTCAATTTAAAAAAATGGAGCAAGACTTGCGGAATACTGGGGAAGTGCGATCGAAGCACGCGATGCACTTGATTCGGTTGTTGCTGTCGGGAATTACGGTTTTGAAGGAGGGTTTTGTGCCGGTGCGGGTGCAGGATTTTCGATCGCAACTTTTATCAATCCGCAATCGGGAAATGTCCTGGGATGAGGTGAATCGCTGGCGGTTGAGCTTGCACGCAGAGTTCGATCGCGCTTTTGCTGCAACTTCCTTACCAGAACGCCCTAATTACGAGAAAGCCAATCAGTTTTTGATTGAAGCGCGCCGGAGGGCGATCGGCTAAAAGTTTTGAACAAGCAAATATAAGGTGAATAAAATTCGTAAGGTGCGCAATGCGCACCCTACATAAAATTCGGAGAAAATGATGATAGAATACATCTCTAATCTCGCTAAAATTATTTCAGTTCGACCTTACCCGCTGCTGTTTGCGACTGTCAGCGGATCGCATTTATACGGCTTTCCTTCCGCAAATTCTGATTTCGATTTGCGGGGAGTTCATATTTTGCCATTACCCGAAGTAGTCGGAATGATTCCGGGAGAAGAAACTATCGAAGTTTCTGAGGTGCGAGAGGGATTAGAACTCGATTTAGTCACTCACGATATCAAGAAGTTTTTTGATTTGCTGTTGCGGCGCAACGGCTATGTACTCGAACAACTTTACTCGCCGCTAATCGTTTACACTACTCCCGAACATCAGGAATTAAAAGCCATTGCTTCTAACTGTATCACGAAGCATCACAGCCACCACTATCTCGGTTTTGCTCAAAATCAGTGGAAATTGTTTGAGAAAGAACGACCGCGCCGGGTGAAACCGCTGCTTTATGTTTTTCGGGTGTTGCTGACAGGGATTCATTTGATGCAAACAGGGGAAGTTGAGGCGAATTTGGTGAAGCTTAATGATGAATTTCAGTTGTCATACATTCCCGATTTGATTGCGAGAAAGCTGGGCGGGGCGGAAAAATCTGTGCTGGAAGATGCAGATATCGAGTTTTACCGACAAGAGTGCGATCGGCTGATTAAGCTATTGGAAGAAGCAAGTAGTAAAAGTCATTTGCCGTCAAATTCTGATGCAAAGGTTGCTCTTAATGATTTTTTGGTAAAGGTGAGAATGGCATCTTTGAACTAAGCTGTTTTATTTGTAAATTGCAGGTGGAGGACGGGCGGGACGCCCATCCCGTAAGAATTGGGGAGATTTTAATTAGTTTTGGTGGCGAGAGACTGTAATTGAGTGCAATCGGCGCGAAGCATGGTGTCAATCGTATCGCTTTTTTGATAAAATGAGATACAGTAAAAGTATTGTCCAAGCCTTGCACCATCAGAGGTAACAATGCAAATCACCTTGAGTCCAGATCAAACCCAAGTCCTTGAAGCTTTAGTAAAGCACGGTCAATATTCCTCCCTTGAAGAAGCAATTAACACAGCCTTGCTGTTATTAATAGACGACCTTACTTTATCCGATAGCAGCAACAACCCAAACTATTTAGCTTGGGCTGAAGAAACTCGGAAGAAAATCGATATAGCACGAGAACAGGCCGGGCGTGGTGAGTTGCTCAAGGCAGATGATGTATTAGCTCAACTTAGAGATAAGGTGAAAAAAGCTAGAGAAGTAATAGTATGAATCGCTTGCTAATTACAATCGAAGCTAGCCGAGATTTATCTGAAATTTCTGATTACTTTTTGGCGCAAAGTGTAGATGCGGGCGATCGATTTGTAGAAACATTTGGTAAAAAATGTCAGTATCTAGCCGAGTATCCATATTTGGGGCGATCCTATGCACAATTTGCTCCAAATTTACGCGGTATACCGTTGATGGGATACATCATTTTTTACCAAATAGTTGGTGATGGTATTGAGATTTTGCGAGTTATTAGGGGTTATCGTAACTTGCAGGATGTTTTCAATAATGATTGAGTATATTTAACTGCTTCCCAAGCAAAGCCTGGGAACGAGCAAGAGAAGCTTATTTCTCATACCTGCGCGGGGTGTAGGCCCAAACTCCTCCGTGTTTGCGGGGTAGAATCCGAGTTTGGCTGGAACCGATAATTACTAAGGTTCTCATGTCTGCGTCTTCGGGTTGGAATTCGCCGAGGGTGTAAACGCGCATGGATTGTCCGGGCCTCCCGAGGTTTCTCCCCAGGATGACGGGGGTTTCGGGCTTGCGTGTTTGCAGCAAGAGTTCGATCGCCCTTCCCAATTGCCACTTCCGCTGTGTTGATATCGGGTTGTAAAATGCGATCGCGAAATCTGCGATCGCCGCCGCTGAAATCCGCTGTTCTATGACCTCCCAGGGCTTGAGAATATCCGAAAGCGAAATCGCGCAAAAATCGTGTCCGAGGGGTGCTCCGATCGCAGCGGCGGCCGCCTGCATGGCTGAAATGCCCGGTGCAACCCGGATGTCGATGCCCTGCCATTCGGGCTTGGCTGTAAGTTCGATCGCCTCAAATACCGCCGCCGCCATCGCAAAAATCCCCGGATCTCCCGAGGAAACGACGGCTACAGATTTGCCGGATGCTGCTAAATCTAAGGCAAAACGGGCGCGATCGATCTCTTCGCGGTTGTCGGAATCGTGCCGCTTTTGTCCCTCCCGCAAGCTTCCGGCTAAGTCGAGATAAAACTTGTAACCCACCCAATCCGTTGCTTCCCGCAGGATTTGCTTGACTTCCGGGGACATCCACTGCGCGCCGCCCGGGCCCGTACCGACGATCGCCAGTTTACCGCGGCTAATTCCGATCGCGCTTGGATCGATCGGTTCCGCAGCGAGGGCGATCGCACAATTGAATGCTAAAGTGCGATCGTCCTTAAGTAATTGACTGTTTGCACCGGCTGCTGTCAGCGCGATTTTAGCTGCCAGATTTTCGCTTAATTCTATTGACTCTAATTCTACAAGTTCGGATAGATTGAAAAACCGGACTGGTACTTTAAAATATTCGGAAACTGCCTCAATTGCCGGATTTCCCATGTCATCTTTTAAGGCGAAAAATCCCGCAATTGAAGCTGCTGCTAAATTTGTGTTTACCAATAATTCCCCCACGCAAGATACCGCTATTTCCGGCTCGATATTCGAGATATTTGTCAGGGAAATTGCTACTATTTGCGGATGGTAAACCAAACAATCTGGTGTCGGTAAAATTGCTTTTTCGGTGACGCGGATGGTTAATTTGGCTTCCGGGGCTAACGGCAAATTGCTTTCCCAAAGCCAGGTAGCTTGACCTTCTAGGCGTACTTTCGCCCCGGCGAGCAAATTTGAAATAAAAGTTTTGGCATCGTCTGGATTCGCTAAATAATAGCCTTGGGGTGGACTCAGCAGCGCGGTGCGAAAGCGGATATCTCCGGTGGCGGTAATCGCAGGCTGCACGCCGAGGGCTGCTGCAATTTCTCTGGCCAAGTCGCTTACTCCGTGCAAACCGCCTAACAGGGGTACGACGGCGCTTCCGTCTTCTGCTACTGCTAAAACGGGCGGTTCGGCGCGTTTGTCTGACAGCATTGGGGCGAGGGTGCGGATGATAATTCCGGCGGCGCAAATGCCGATGATTGGGGTTTCTGCTGCGAACAATTCCCGCACGGTTTCGCCGAAGTTGCTAAAATTGATGTCTGCATTGGATGTGCGATCGCTCAAACCGTAAATCTGGGAACCGGGGAATAGTGCGGCGATTTTTTGGGCGATCGGCTGGCTGTTTTGACCTAAAATAATTATTGCGGGAGAAACTCGATTCACGGTTGTAGTTATGGCGATGTTTGGATTGGTTTGATTATTTTAATCTGTTCTTACTTGAATAATACTTTTTTGGCGGACTGCTTTTGTCGCGAAGGGCGCGAAGCAGGAGAATCAAGAAGTTTATTTTTATCGTTTTAGGCAGTAATTTATGTTGCCGATCGCCCAATTGCAACTGCAAACCTGATAAACTGGGGTTTGTATACTAAATAAGACTTGCGGCTAGTTCTCAAAAACCCGGTTTCTGAGGGCATCTTCTAGTAAAAACAACAAACAAGCTCAAAATTGACTGCAATTGAGAATGATCAAATTTTTAGGATTAATGGTGTTGGGGCTCGTATTGTCGATCGCCTCTGTAGCTGTGGCCGCTCAACCTTTGTTTGTGGCTTATCCTCCCGCCAACCACAAAACGACAGCCGATCGCATCTTTCTGATCGGTACAGCCCCCCCAGCAGGACAAGTATCGGTAAATGGGAACCAAATTTCCCGCACCGCAGCGGGCCATTTCGCCCCGACTTTTCCGCTGCAACTCGGCGAAAATGTATTTAGCTTTCGTTACTCAAATCAGGAAATCAAAATTAAAGTGACGCGCCAGTCGAATCAGCCGGAAGTCCCCGCCGGATTGGCTTTTGCGAAAGATTCCCTGACTCCGAAAGTTGATGTGGCGAGTTTACCGGGGGAATATATCTGCTTTGGGGCGATCGCACCTGCGAATGCCGCAGTTTCAGTAAAATTGGCAGGCGTTACTATTCCTCTCAAAGCGCGATCGCAAGTCGAACTCCCAGACAACAAATCCGTACTTTTAGGCGAAAATTCCCCAGTCAAAAAAGGTGGTAGCGAGCAGTATCAAGGCTGCGCTAAAACCCCCCCCAACTCCTCCTTGCCAAGGGGGGCAAATGAGTCTAATTCCTCCTTGCCAAGGGGGG
>JAUBOG010000072.1:0-2471 GCA_036700105.1 Microcoleus occultus BM001215583 | reverse complement strand
CAAGGGGGGCAAATGAGTCTAACTCCTCCTTGCCAAGGGGGGCAAATGAGTCTAACTCGTCACTTCCAAAAGCGCAAAAAGTAGATTTAGGCGTGCCATTGTTTGAGTTAAGCATGAATAATCAAACAATCTCTCAAGAAGGTACTGGCAAAATTTCGATTCTATCTCCGGCTGATTTGGAAGTAGCAGAAGTGACGGCAGAACCGGGTGTTGCCCGCACCGGGGCGAGTACCGATTTCTCTCGGATGACACCGCTGCCCAAGGGAACGCGGGCCGCAATTACCGGGCGCGAGGGAGAATGGATTCGGCTCGATTACGGCGCTTGGATCAGAGCATCTGAAGTGCGAATTGTCAAGGATGCAGTGCCGCCGCGATCGATTGTTCGCAGCGCGCGATCGCGCCAAGTTGCCGGCTGGACAGAAATTTTATTCCCCTTAGAAATACCAGTCCCAGTCACCGTCCAAGAAGGAGACAAAACTTTCAATTTAACACTGTACAATACTACCGCTCAAACAGACATTATTCGCCTCGATGATGACCCGGTAATTGCGCGTTTGGCGTGGCAACAAATATCGCCGCTGCAAGTACAATACACTTTCAATCTCAAATCTGCCCAGCAGTGGGGTTATAAGCTGAGATACGACGGCACAACTTTAGTGCTGTCTTTAAAACACCCGCCAGCCAAGACAAGTGCGATGCCTAATTCGCAAGGAAAACCCCTGTCTGGAATTAAGATTCTCATCGATCCGGGACACGGCGGCCCGCAGGATTTAGGTGCTGTCAGTCCAGTCGGAATTAGGGAAAAAACAGTAGCTTTAACTGTATCCAAATTGGTGCGTGACGAATTGGTAAATCGGGGCGCAAATGTGGTAATGACGCGGGTGGAAGATGTCGATTTGGATTTGCCGCCGAGGGTAGAAATGATTCAAAAAGAAGAACCGGCGATCGCAATTTCGATACACTACAACGCTTTGCCAGATAACGGCGACGCGATTAATACCAAAGGCGTCGGTGCTTTTTGGTTTCACCCGCAAGCGCACAGTTTGGGAATGTTTCTGCACAATTATTTAGTTGCCAAATTGAACCGTCCGTCCTATGGTGTATTCTGGAACAACCTAGCGATGACTCGTCCTGCGGTTGCTCCGTCTGTTTTAATGGAATTGGGATTTATGATTAATCCCGAGGAATTTGAATGGATTGTGAATCCGACTGAACAGAAAAAGCTAGCAGAGGCGATCGCCCAAGGCATCACCGAATGGTTCGCTTCCGTTCAATAACAGTGTTTTGAACCCAAGGAGATTAATGTAAATGCTGAGTTTTAGTCAATCCAAAGCCTTTTTCATTGCAGCCGCAGTTGCAAGTTTAAGTTTTTCGCTTTACAGCTTTCCAGTTTTCGGCAAAGAGCAAACTCTTTCACCCGAAAAAGTAGCAGCTTTAAAAGAGCAAACTAAATGCTCCTTTATTAACATTAAAAGCGGCAGTGTTAACATTCGCAAAGGCCCCGGCAACCAGCACGCAGTTGTTGCTAAACTCAAAAGAGGAGACGGAGTTAGGGCTGTCAGCCGACAAGGCAATTGGGTGAAAATTGCCGCCAGATTTACTGGAAATCCTCCTAATGAAACTTTTACAATCCTTGACGGTTGGGTGAACAATCAATATATCAACGGCTGTTCCGAAGACCAATTTGATATGTGGCGGAAATAGCCATAACAAAAGCCAATGTTGCATCTACCTGTGGGGAGGTCAAAGAAAACGAGGTTAAAAAATTGAATGAGATATTAAATAAGGCGATCTGCGTGCTTATTCGTTCATTTTTAGCCAGCCAAACACTTGTTCGGCGGTAAGATTCAGAGGGATATTTTCGGGTACCGGAACGATCTCGTCCCCTTCACAGAATTGCGGTTGTTGGTTGGGCAAAAACGCTAAGATCGATCGTCTGGATCGACTAGCAAGCCCAACTGACAGCCATGTTTCAGACAGTGAATAATTTTCCGAGTTACGCGGTTTGAGCTTTGCTGGGGCGACAGGATTTCGATCGTCCAATACGGCGCAATTCGCACATCATCTACGGGTTCGCCGCTCTCATCAAATTGAATCTGTTCCCACAATAGTACAGCAATATCTGGAACGATCGATCGACCGTCAAAGGTGCACCGCAACTCGGGAAAAGCATAGGCTATCTTGGGAGTTTCCGTCACCTGATTAATTTCGTTGCAGGCTTTTACTCGCAATAAGCTGTGCTTTGTTTTCGGCATCGGTTTTTGGACGATTTCCCCCTCAATGTATTCGCTGGCAGGTTTGGTTTCTGGCAGTTTCAGAAATTCTTCAAGGGTGAGACGCATAGTGGCGATCGTCATAAATCAGTTCCTCAATGCTACCTATTGTCCAATACGGTTCACTTAACACTATTTATGCGCCGGAGATCCCCTAAATCCCCCTTAAGAAGGGGGACTTTGAGAGCATTCTTGTCC
>JAUBOG010000704.1:0-2607 GCA_036700105.1 Microcoleus occultus BM001215583 | reverse complement strand
GTTTTTGACCGAGAAATAGCTTGTGAAAATTAGCATCAGTTGGCTGAGTAATGCTGTGAGTTTTGCAGCAAAAGGATTTATTTTTGCCTTCCCCTTCTTTGAGAGCTCTAAACTCGACATTCAACACTCCCAAAGAGCGCCACTTGTCATTTTTACCGCTGTAATCTCTCCCAAAGCAATCAGAAAATGCCCGTTCCAAATTGCGGTAAAATTCTTCTCTAGCGCTCTTAAAGCTCCAGAGGGCTACATTCTTGAAGCGGACGACAATCGGTACCTGATGCAGGGGTTGGTTTCTGGAATTTAGCAAGATGAGAGCGTGTTCGGAACACACTTCTTGGGTCTTTTTATCGAGGGCATCGCGATATTCGTCGTAAAGCCCAATAAAAGTACCTGCTAATTCTCCATTTTCTTCAATATCTTTGTAGCGGATGTACTCAGGCACAAAAGCTAATACCAACATTCTCGCTTTTGGGAGCAGTAAGCCTGTCACTTCTTCGCTTAGTTCGACCGTTGTCAATTCCTCAACATTAGGCATTACGTGCCATTCCGCTTTGACAAGCTGGTCGTTCGGGAGCAAAATACCTGCTGGGTTATCGTTAATCACGATTCCATAGGGCAAAGAGGGCTTGCGAGTTTGGTTGTATTCACTGTTGAATAGCTCCGGATCTATCTCGTAATAATCAGCACTCTTGTTCTTTTGCGTGTTGGACTTTCCACTAGAATTCTGTACTGTCTTACTTGGAGATTTCGCGTTATTGCTTCTTACCATTGTTTACCTATTTTTGTCATTGTCTCCCCCTTGAGGCGATAGCCGCTAGCTGAAACATTTAGTTTTTTAAGACCTAAAAAAAATGAACAATTTGCAATTTCTGCCTAAAATTAACAAAGCTACCTTGATACCAATGGCAGTTCAACCTCCTAAACGTTCCTTAACTAGCATAGATTTGGGCGGCTTGTTGGGTCAGTTTATGAAGCCAGAGGGACTGGCAATGTTAGGGCTAATGGCAGGCTTACTTATTGCTTCCAAATTAGTGGGAAACGGGAAGGGTAAAATTACCTCCGGGCGGCTGTGCGGGACGGCTGAGAAATTGGCAGCCACAGGTTCTGCCCTCAAGCAAATGACAGAAAAAAAACGGCAACCCGTTACTTTGTGGAGCGGTACGCCGACTTATTGGTTTAAAGGTTGTCAGGGATTGAGTGCTCGATTGCAAACGCTATTAGGTGCAAATCCGACGGTTTGGTTTCCCCACGCAGAACGCGGAACTTTAGTCATTGGTGCTCCGGGTTCTGGCAAAACATTCAGCGTCATTGACCGGATGGTTGAAAGTGCATTCCAGCAAGGTTTTCCTGCCATTATTTACGACAAAAAAGGAGACCAGATGAAAGTGCTTGCACCCCTTGCAGTGCGCTATGGCTACGATGTGCAAGTGTTTGCGCCAGGGGAAGCTTACAGCGGCACTATCAATCCTCTGGATTTTATGAGAGATGCACAAGATGCAGTAATGGCAGCAGAAATTGGACAAGTTATTGCTCGAAATGCTAGTCCGGGGGAGAGTAAAGGCAATGAGTTTTTTGAGAAAGCAGGCGAGTTGATGGCGAAGGGTTTAGTGCAGTTGGCAAAAAGCAGTCCTTACCCGGATTTAGCTTTTGTATACGCAATTATTCAACTGCCTGATTTGGTCAAGCGCATCGACCACGCCGTTCACCGACCCGACGGTCATCCCCTCAAAATGGACAGGTGGATTGCCTCTAGTTTTTCGCAGTTATTAAGTTCAAAAGATGCTGAAAAAACTGTGGCGGGCATTAAGGCAACCGCAGAGGCAACCTACTCCAGTTTCATTCAAAAAGATTTGCTGCGGGCATTTATTGGTCGCAGCACCATTCCGATTGCTTTAGAAGGCAAAAAGTGCATTATTTTCAAATTAGATGACCAAAGGCGCACTGTAGTGGGGCCGCTGTTAGCTGCTGCTATTCACTTATGTGTGGTGTCTAATTTGAGTCGGGTACGTTCTGACCCATTTTTGTACTGCTTAGACGAGTTTCCGTCTCTCAAGTTCGACAGAATGGATCAGTGGGCTAACGAATATCGTTCTGCTGGCGGTGTGCCGATTGTTGGCATTCAATCGCTCAATCAACTCTATAATCTCTATGGGGATAAAAAAGGGGCTGCGATCGCCAGTGCTCTGTCAACTCATGTCCTCTTCAACCCCGGCGATTTTGAGACAGCCGAGAAATATTCTAAGCGGTACGGGGAAGTGGAAGTGCTGGTAAAAAATCGATCGACCGGCAGCTCGACGGGGCAGCAAACGAGCCGTTCTGTCAACTGGAGCGAACAGTTGCAAAAGAAACCGCTGATTAGTCCTGACGAAATTCTGAGGTTTCCTCAAGGCAAGTGCGTCATCACTTCACCGGCCTACGCAACGGGGACGGAAGCTTTATTTCCCTACCCTCTCAAGATTCCGGTGCGGCCCGGCGACATAAAGCGAGCTAAAGAGTCTGAACAACTGTGGGACAGCAGCATCAGACCGCAGCTTGAAAGGCGGGCGAAAGCTTTGTCAGTAGAGCAGCAGACGGGTAAACTGCTCAATATAGATGAAGAGCTGGATC
>JAUBOG010000703.1:0-2625 GCA_036700105.1 Microcoleus occultus BM001215583 | reverse complement strand
CCCCCGGAACCCAGCCCGGAATTACCCCCGGAACCCAGCCCAGAATTACCTCCGGAACCCAGCCCGGAATTACCCCCGGAACCAAGCCCCGCGCCGTCGCCAACTCCCGCGCCAGCGCCGTCGCCAACTCCCGCGCCAACTCCCGCGCCCAAACCGACACCAGCGCCCAAACCCGCGCCCGCGCCAACTCCTGCACCAGCGCCAACTCCCGCACCAGCGCCAACTCCCGCACCAGCACCGACTCCCGCGCCGTCGCCGGAACCAGCACCGACTCCCGCGCCGTCGCCGGAACCCGCACCAACTCCCGCGCCGTCGCCGGAACCCGCACCAACTCCCGCACCGTCGCCGGAACCCGCACCAACTCCCGCACCGTCGCCCTAGACTTCTGGCAAAATTCCCCTAGACTGAAGTTGAGGCTAATTACCATTACTTACTAGCTATTTGCCAATGAACTCGCTGCTAATTGCTGGAACTGATACCGATGCAGGCAAAACAGTTTTGACCTGTGCTTTGGCTGCTTATTGGCAAATGTATTTCCCCGATCGCCCTTTGGGAATTATGAAGCTGCTGCAAACAGGAACCGGCGATCGGGAACTCTACACCCGTTTGTTTGCCCTCGACCAATCCCCCGAAGAACTCAATCCGCTGCACTTTAGCGCGCCTCTAGCACCACCGGTTGCAGCCGTTCGGGAAGGGAGACCGATCGAACTCGAAAAGGTCTGGACGGCGTGGCAAAGCCTCTCTGAGCGCAAGGATTTCGTATTGGTGGAAGCTTTGGGAGGGCTGGGTTCGCCTGTAACCCGGGAACTGACGGTGGCCGATATTGCCAGAGATTGGCGGCTGAGGGGAGTTTTGGCAGTACCGGTGAAGTTGGGGGCGATCGGGCAAGCTGTAGCGAATGTTGCTCTCGCCAGACACACAGGTTTTAAGCTCAGAGGAATTGTCCTCAACTGCGTTAAAGCTTACTCCGAACCAGAAATTGCCGAACTCGCACCGGTGGATTTAATTGAGTCGCTAACTCAAATACCTGTCTTAGGTATTCTGCCGCATTTAGACGACCCAAATGACCTGACAAAATTAGCGGCAGCAGCCTCAGAATTAGATTTAGAGCGGTTACTTCCGGGGGTTCATTTAATTTCTCAGACTGCTAAATAACTGTACTCGAAATACCTCTCTTTCTCTGCGGCCTCTGCGGTTAAAAAATAAGATTTTCTTGTTACCGCAGAGAACACGGAGAGCACAGAGAAAGAAAAGAGAGAGTTTTACAAATTGCTATAAGGAGAATGAGAAATGGTTTCTACTTTGCCTAATTTAACTTCTGTTGATTCATCTCAATTGCGGCTTGAAATTAGAAATTTGCAGCCTCAGTTAGTCGAATGGCGCCGCCGCTTGCACCAAAAGCCGGAGTTGAGTTTTAAGGAACATTTAACGTCCGGGTTTGTCTCGCAAAAGTTGCAGGAATGGGGAATTGAGCATCAAACTAATATTGCTAAAACCGGGATTGTCGCAATTATAGACAGCGGCAAACCGGGGCCTGTTTTAGCAATTCGGGCTGATATGGATGCTTTGCCGATTCAAGAGGAAAATGAGGTAGATTACCGATCGCAGCATAACGGAATTATGCACGCTTGCGGCCACGACGGCCACACTGCGATCGCCCTCGGTACTGCTTGCTATCTAGCCAAGCACAAACACAGCTTTTCGGGTAAAGTAAAAATGATCTTTCAGCCCGCCGAAGAAGGCCCGGGCGGCGCAAAACCGATGATTGAAGCGGGAGTTTTGCAGAATCCCGATGTTGATGCGATCGTCGGCTTGCATTTGTGGAACAATCTACCTTTAGGCACTGTAGGGGTTCGCAGCGGCGCGCTGATGGCGGCTGTAGAAACTTTTGACTGCACGATTTTGGGCAAAGGCGGACACGGTGCAATGCCGCATCAGACTGTAGATGCGATCGTCGTTGCAGCTCAAATTGTCAGCACTTTGCAGTCAATTGTAGCGCGGAATATTGACCCGATCGACTCCGCAGTAGTCACCGTTGGTAAATTCCACGCCGGCAAAACCCACAACGTCATCGCCGATACCGCTGAAATCGGCGGCACGGTGCGCTATTTCAAGCCAGCATATCAAGGTTATTTTAAGCAGCGAATCGAGCAAGTAATTGCCGGAATTTGTCAGAGTTACGGCGCTAACTACAAATTCGATTATTGTTCCTATTACCCGCCGACAATCAACGATGCCAAGATGGCTGAATTTGTGCGGAGTGTTGCGGAATCAGTTGTAGAAACTCCTGCGGGAATCGTGCCCGAATGTCAAACTATGGGCGGCGAAGATATGTCGTTCTTTTTGCAAGAAGTCCCCGGCTGCTATTTCTTTTTAGGTTCTGCAAATCCCGATAAAAACTTGGCTTACCCGCACCATCACCCACGTTTTGATTTTGATGAAACTGCTTTGGGGATGGGTGTAGAAATGTTTGTGCGGTGTGTGGAAAAATTTTGCGCGAATCAATGATATCAATTCCGGTAACACTCCTTATGACATAGAGTACAGGGCACTGCCGTTTCCCTACCGCGATTAATTGTAGGGACACGGCACTGCCGTGTCCTGATTTCGGGTAATATTAATTCC
>JAUBOG010000702.1:0-2633 GCA_036700105.1 Microcoleus occultus BM001215583 | reverse complement strand
GCCTCCTGTCCCCCCCTTCTTAAGGGGGGCTAGGGGGGATCGAGACCTAATCGTCAGACAGTAGACCGGTATTACGTTTGACGTTAAGTTGATACGAAGAAGGGCACTCGCCGTGTCCGACCTTTAGATCATTCCGCTGAAGAGTCTGACGCACCGAACCGAAGCGAGCCTAATTCAATCAAACCACAGCAGCAAACAGCTCCTCAAAACTCTTTTGCGGGGCCTCCGGCTTCGCCACAATTTCCACAACCTTATTGCGAGAAGCCGGCTGAAACAGCGCTTCCACGCACACTTGAGCTACTTTAGTGCGGGGAATGCTGCTCTCAAACATGGTGTCCGGGCCGGTCATGACGATCGCATCTGAATTATCCTCATTTTTGAGACCGCCAGGACGGACGATGGTATAAGTCAAGCCGCTTTTTTGCAAATATTCCTCGGCTTGCTTCTTCCAAACCAGAATCAGCCAGAACAAATTCAGCGGGTGAAAAAATTGAGAAACGCACAGGGAAGTCACCAGCACAAAATGCTCGATGCCCTTAGCCTTGGCTGCTTCCACCAAATTTTTAGTACCTTCCAAATCCACCTTGTAAGGCGCTGTGGGGTCAAAACCGGGGGCCGCCCCCGTCGCGCACAGCAACACCGTACTGTCGCCGATCGCATCGCCCAGAGAAGTCGCATTTAATACATCCCCAGTAACTAACTCTGCCTCTGGTGGTAAAATCTGTCTGGCTGTCTCTAGATTTCGGACTAAAGCGCGTACGGGAATGCCCCGCTTGACTAATTCTGCGACAATTCGGCGGCCGGTCTGGCCTGTGGCTCCTGCTACAAATGCTTTCATAAGTCAAGTTATGCTGAACTAGGGTAAGTTTTGTTGCTATCTATTTCTCAATTGTAGGGAGGAAACTCCCCGATCACATCTAAGGCCCGATCGAGAAAGCGTGCATAACAGGAGAGCATACGATGAAGCAGGATTCCGCTGAATATCAAACTGTTGAAGCTTCTGACGAAAATTACTACTCAGATGCGAGTTTCCGACAGCCCGAAAGCCGAAGCGCGGATGCACCGGAGGAAGTTGAGCCGATTTGGTTTCACACGCATTTTGAAGACAGCATGGAGATGTATGCGGATGCCAAAACGGTGGCGCAGCATTTGAACAACCACAAGAGTTGGTTTCAGCAGTGCGCTTCGCCGATGAAGGTAGAGCCTCTGGGCGAAAACGGCTACGATTTATTAATCGGGCGTTTTGGGGCTTTCGGCTACCGAGTTGAAGCCAGAATCGGTTTAGAGTTGCTACCGCCTGACAGTGAAGGCGACTATTTGATCAAGACGATTCCGGTTCCGAATTATACCTCGCCCGGATATGAAGTGGATTTTCGATCGGCGATGAAGCTAGTCGAGATACCGTCTGACGAGTTTGCCGCCGATTGGCCAGCGTCGGAACGTGCTAAACTACCGCCTGCGATTACCAGTGCTACCTGGAAGCTGGATTTGGCTGTGGGAGTTTGCTTTCCCAAGTTTATTCGATCGATGTCTCAACCTTTAATTGAAAAAACCGGCGATGCGCTGTTGGAAAAAATCATCAAACAAGTTAACCGCCGCTTGACTTATAAAACTCAGCTTCTTTTTCATGAAAGTTTGGGAATTCCTTTTCCGAAAAATCCGAAAAAACATTAACAAGACTTGCGCCCTAACTCATATTTGTAGGGTGCGCACTGCGCACCTTACCCATAAGTTCGATCGGTCTGTTAAACTGAGTTCTCGAATCAACTACCGCCCGCGGGGTTCAGAAACCGGGTTTCTTCAGAAAATCTCATGCTAGGAGGCGTAAATCCTCGCAGAAACCCGGTTTCTTAGATTCGCGCAGGGGTTCAAGGGCAGCTACAAAGCTTAATTATCTGCGGCAACTTTACTCTGTAGCAGCATCCAACCTAACAGCGCTAAAATAAGACCGAGAGCGAGAAATCCCAAATCCCAAGCTAACTCGTTGATACCGGGTTTGACGTGGTGGATTCCCAGAATTTGATGGTCAACAATGCCTTCTACAAAGTCAAACAATCCAGCACCAATTAATATCGAACCGAAAAAAGTTTGAGTTAACAGAGGAACATCTTTGCGCTTCACAGCACGCCACAAACAAAAGATTCCCGCCACTGTTACCAACCAATCCGCAGCGTGAAACAATCCGTCTCCGAGGGTATTCAATTCTAAACCGGCAACGGTAGCATCGGTTTTAATGCTGCTAAACATATGGTGCCACTGGAGGAGTTGGTGCAGCACAATGCCGTCAAAAAAGCCGGCTTGACCGATACCGAGGAGAATTCCGGCGATAATTAGAGGTTGGCGGTTGTTAATATGGGTAGCGGGTGAGTTTGTGCGATCGTTCAATGGAAAACCTCACACTTTTTAACTGCTGAGCCTAAGCTGGTGAAGGGATTTACCAGTACATTTTTTAGTTTTGCTGGCGAGGAGGGGCGATCGCATCACCCGCGAGAGAGATTTCTGTCCTGTGGTGGAGGCGCGTTGATTTTTGATGGATGATTGGAAAGTGCGATCGCATCTTGCCTGCATACTAATACCAATTTTAAACGAAATAACAGTATTCTTATTCCCCCCCTTAGCAAGGGGGGGTTAGG
>JAUBOG010000701.1:0-2637 GCA_036700105.1 Microcoleus occultus BM001215583 | reverse complement strand
ATAGACAATGCTATTGGGGAGAAAGGGTTTTAGCAACTCGCCAAGGTCACCAGAACTTTGCGCCGCTCATGGCTGCCATGAACGCCATCGGGTCCCAGTACTCGCGGTAATTGACGATCAACCCATTCTTGACAGTCACAAACGTGGCGTAGCTCATTTCATAGGGATTGCCGTTGCTGATCACCCGGCCTGAGACGCTCCACTCGGCAATAGCCATGTTGGGGTCATCGGTAGAGTTGATCTTCAGCGTGGGAGTCCGCTGCACGTCAATGACGCTGGGATAGTTCTTCAAATACTCGTAGATAGCCGCTCGGCCCACCAGCTTTCTGGACGCCACGTCGGGCGCGAAGGGGAATTCGACGACGACGTTTTCGTCACAGAGTTCAGCCCAGCCCTTAATATCTTTGGCTAGGAAAGTGTCCAGACTGCGCTTCAGCAATTGCGCTGCGGTCAGACCCTTGCCAGCCTCTTGCGTGTGTGCGGGTGCGGCGGTGGCGAGCGTGACGTCGCTTGTGAGATGATCTTGTTGCATGTGATTGTGTCCAAGTTGGGGTTGATGATGTTGACTTGCCCCTGCGGCAAATCTCAGAGCTATCGCTCTTTCGGGCGGGGTTGCTTTCACTGATTGCGTACTTCTCTTAGGCCATCCGGGCAGCGATGCTTTCGGCCAGCATCATGGTCGGGAAAGCCGTTGCGACGGAGGGCACGTCAGGCCAGATCGAGGCATCGACGACTCGCAGGCTCTTGACGCCACGAACGTGCCCGTCAATATCCACCACGGCTCCGGCATCGCGCGATCCGCCCATGGGTACAGTGGAGGTCGGATGATGATAGCTCAGCACAGAGGTCGCGAGCGCGGCGTTGATCGAAGCGCGGTCGCTCTTTGCCGCGCCCGGTGCCAGTTCTGCACCCACCATATCGGCAAAAGGCTGCTGACGCGCAATGTTCCGGATGACTTCAACACCATCGACCAAGCGCTCGCGGTCACCGCTGTCCGTCAGGAAGCCGAGATCGATGATGGGCGCAGCATAGGGATCGCGGCTGGCGATGGTGAGGGAACCCACGGAACGCGGTCTCACGAGCGCAGCGAACAGCAGGAACATCGCGCCGTCGGAAGTCTGCCCACCGTCGGGCAGGGTCGCGGTGCTGATGTTCAGATCTGCCTCGCCGTTCGTCGCGTGGTTGGATGCCGTCCACAGCATTGCGCCGATGGGTGGATACGGAAGGCCTACTGCTTCCTTGCGAATCGACCAGACGGTCGGAACCATCGGGTGATCCTGTAGACGGCGACCGACCGGCAGATCGGACACGACCGGGATGTCAAGGCCTCGCAGCACCTCAGAGGGACCAATGCCGGAACGCATCAGGATCGCCGGGCTGACATAGGTGCCCGCTGAAAGGATGATTTCACCGGCTAGGATGATCGCCCCGTCAGCCAGTCGGACGCCTTGGGCCTGGCCATGCTCCACTAACACGGCATCGACCAGCGTCTCGTCGCGGATGGTCAGATTAGGTCGGGCGCGCACCGCATCGCCCAACAAGGTCATTCCTGTGTTAAGCCTCACACCCATGCGGGTATTCATCACATAGGGACCAACGCCCAGCGGCTGCCCCGTCGTAAAACCCGATGTGCGCTGGTAACCCGCAGCCAGTGCCGACGCGATGAGGTCGCGATGCTGGTCGGAGACTTCTTCATCGCCAAGCTGGTGGATGGGGACGGGGCCGTCGCGACCCTCGCCGCCAGCGCCGGAGGTACGCTCCAGCGAACGATAGAAGGCCTGCGAGCTTTGCCAGTTCAAGGCGTCGAGGTCATGTGCCTTGGCCCAGCGATCGTGGTCGTATTTCGGCACCCGCATCGCCACTGCACCGTTGATGGCAGACGAGCCACCCAGCACCTTGCCGCGGTTGAGCTGAAGCCTTCTGCCCAGCACGCCAGGCTCGCTGTAAAAGCCCCAGTCGTGCTGCGAATCGCCACCCACTAGGTCCTGGCGGCGGACTGGGTCGGGATAGGCGTTTGGGGGATAGGCCTTGCCCGCTTCGATTAGCAAGACACGGCGAGATGGATCAGCACTCAGGCGATTGGCCAGCACTGCGCCGGCGGATCCGCCACCGACGATGATGACGTCAAACTCTGCTCGGCCAGCGCGCCCAGCAAAGTCTCGGCGGCTCTGTTCTGTTGCGTTGATTGTTTGATTGCCTTTCATTTCATTACTCCTGTAAGGTCTTCTCCGCACGGCACATGCCGCGCATTGGGGTGGCATTGGCGCGGAGGACTGGGAGTTCGATGTCACGCACAAGTTGGAAGAGTCCGCTCTGATGATCGATCGGCAGCAGAACGGCATCGTTGGGATCGATCATCGTGTCGATGGTGTTGCTCACGGGTTTGTCTCCTGTTTGATTCAAATTCATTCAATGTCATTTTTTCCTAGCTATCTGAAGTGCAGCCAGTTTTAGGACTCAGCTTCTTTCAGAACAAATTCAATATAGGAGATTGCTTTGAAGCTGTCGTCTACAGCAAGTTAAAAGTTTTACAGTATAAATCGATAGAGCAACCATTCAGTCGCGGAGTAGAAGGCTGGTTACATTACTCACAAGTTAAGCTAAAAGCACTATTGTCAATGAGTAAAATTACTCATT
>JAUBOG010000700.1:0-2641 GCA_036700105.1 Microcoleus occultus BM001215583 | reverse complement strand
CACTGCGCACCGGTGCGCAGTGCGCACCCTACTAATTGTAATATTGAACTATTTACACCGCATCCCAAACAATCAACTGAATCGGCGTCGGATTGTAAGCGTTGCAAGGATTGTTGATTTGCGGGCAATTAGAAATAGCAACCAGCGCGTTCATTTCGGATCGCAAATCAACTGTACTTCCCGGATCGGAGATGCCGTCAACAATTTCAAGCGTGCCATCTTGGCTAACCGGAACATTCATAAAGAAGTTGATATTGCTGACTAAATCTCGCTTCCCCAAACCGTAGGGAAGAATTGCCGCCAGGAAATTTTCAACGCAGGCGTGCTGGTATTTTTTATCCAGTCCAAACCGCACCGAATTGCTCTCGCAGCTACAGGCGCCGCCGGAGGTATCGTGCCGCCCGCAGGAGTCAGCAATTACGGTCATCATGACTCGCCCTTCGTTGGAAATGAGTTGGCTATTTGCAGTGACAAAGATGTTGCCTTGATTGACGATCGTATCGGGGGCGCTGTAGCGTTCGGAAGGGTCATCGGCATTGTAAACTAAAAAATCTACTGCTTGATTTCCGCCTAAATCTACAATGCGGAGAATCTGTCCTTTTTTGATGACGCGAGACCAGGGATGTCTGGCGGGTAAAACTTCGTTATAAATTGCTGTTTTTGGGTCGAAAATTTGTTGGGTAGTTGCAATCATGGTTCACTTTTTGTGATGGAAGTGCAGATTTTTTTACCGCCGATTAATGCGGACAAGATTGAGTTGTGCAATCGGGTTTATTGAACGAACAAAGCGTCGGTGTTGGTGAATCCGCGCACAACTTCCGGGTTGGCAGTGCGGCACAAGTCGTCTGGTGCGGGGGCGGGGGTTTTCACAATCTGAATTTGGATGGGTTTTGGATCGTAAATTGAACTTGGATGCAGGATGTGGGGGCAGTTAGAGATAATTGTCAGTACGTTCATTTCGGCTCGCAAATCGATAAAACTCCCCGGTTTCTCGCAGCCTTCGCGAAACTCCATCGTGCCGTCTGGTTTGACGGCAATTTGAGTAAATAAGTTGAGGTTGGGCATGATGTCTTTTTTGCTCAATCCCCACCGAGTTAGGGCTTTGAGGAAGTTGTCGCGGGAGTTTTTCCAGTCTCCTTCGCCGTATTTTTTACTGTTGCTAATGGCGCTGCTGCATCCTGCTAGCAAATCGTGACAGCCGGAGGTGTCTTGGGTGATGGAAAATAGGATGCGTCCCATGTCTGTGTAGACGACTGCGCCTTGTTTGAGAAAGGCGTTGAATTGAATTTTGGCGGTGTCTGCTGCGTTGAAACGTTCGATCGCATTGTCGGCGTTGTAGCACAGCATGGAAACGCCGCGAGAGCCTTCTAAATCGGTGATTCGCAGGGTGTTTCCCCGCTTGATGACCCCCGACCAGTACGCGCCGCCCGGTACGGTTTCTTGCATTAATACAAGGTCGGAATCAATTTGCGAGTTTTTGTCGATCGATAGTTGCACCATGAGTTTCTCCTGATGTATTCGGGTAGGCCAGCGAAACACAACAATAGTATTTTGTAACTGCTTTCACCCGCCTGATCCCAAAGTAATATTTATAGCGGTTTTCAAGAAAGTGAGGTATGGGGGAGAGTCCAATGCCCAATGCCCAATGCCCAATGCCCAATGCCCAAAAGTACCTCATTTACCTGAGAAAGGCTATACAAACCTATGTCTATTTAAGCAGCCATTGCAACTGCTTCCTGTCCGTGTTTCCGCATCAAATCCATGAGTTCGTCGCGGTAATCGTGGAATTTGGCGTGCCGTTTAATGCTGGGAGTGCGATCGGGCAAATGAATCGACATTTCCTTTCTCACTGTACCGGGACGAGCACCCAAAGCATAAATTCGATTGGAAAGAAACACCGCTTCTTCGACATCGTGAGTAATCATAAAGATTGTAATCTGAGTGCGGCGCCACAAATCGAGCATGAATTCGTGCATCGATTCTTTAGTGTGGATATCCAATGCGCCGAAAGGTTCATCCATTAATAACACTTTAGGTTCAGAAGCGAGGGCGCGGGCGATCGCCACCCGCTGTTTCATCCCGCCCGACAATTCCTTCGGCAGCGACTTCGCAAACTGCGTCAATCCTACCACACTCAAATAATAACTCGCTTGTTCGCGCCGCTCCTTCTTGGAAACGCCTTGAAGTTTGAGGCCAAACTCGGCATTTTCCTGCACGTTCATCCAAGGATAAAGAGTGTAATGCTGAAATACCATACCTCGATCGGGCCCCGGCGAAACAACTTCTTTGCCGTCAATTTTAACGAATCCTGTTGTCGGCTTGTCCAATCCCGCAATCTGCCTCAAAAGAGTAGATTTTCCCGAACCGGATGCGCCTACCGCGCAGATAAATTCGCCTTGCTTGATGCTCATATTGATGTCCTTGAGGACAACTAATTTACCGTTTTTTGTTTCAAAGTTTTTGTGCAGGTTGTTGATTTGCAGAAACATGAGTTAATCCTCTGTATTGTAAGTGAAAAAATGATACTATTCTGTCTTTTAATACCAATTTAATGGGTCGTTGCATATATCTCGATCCCCCTAAATTCCCCTTAAGAAGGGGGACTTTGATCGGAATCTTGTCCCCCCCTTATTAAGGGGGG
>JAUBOG010000699.1:0-2642 GCA_036700105.1 Microcoleus occultus BM001215583 | reverse complement strand
CTTAAGGGGGATTTAGGGGGATCGAGATATGTGCAACTTCACATTAAATTGGTATTAGCTCTTAAATTTATTAAGCTGAACCGGAATGATTAAGCCGCAGGCGTAGGGTGCGTCGCCACAAGTAACTCCCGCGAATGGCTACTATTGCCGAGCGACGCACCTACCACTAATCAAGAGGATATCTTACCAGAATTTGGTATAATTTACCTGAAAAAGGCTATATTCTATTAGATCCGGCTGAACCGGAACGATTAAACCGCAGAGGGCCCAGAGGACACAGAGGAAGAGAAGAGAGAGATGAATAATTCCGGTGCTAGCGGAATTAAAATTACTTGTTTAATGAGCCTTCTCCAGGATCAATTTGGCTGACTCAATAGTTTGCAAAACCAGTTTTCCCGAATCCGCAAAAGCGGCTCTTTCGGTATCGCTGAGTTCCAGTTCTAAAATCTGTTCTATTCCCTGATATCCCAAGCGGCAGAAAACTCCCAAAAAGATATCTTGCACGCCGTATTGACCGTCTAAATAAACTGAGCAAGGCAACAGCCGCGACTGATTTAATAAAATAGATTCTACCATCAAACAGGCGGCAGATGCCGGTGCAAAATAAGCACTAGAAGTCTTCATCAATTTTACAACTTCTACTCCGCCATTGCGAGTGCGATCGACTAAACGGTCGATCGTCCCAGCATCCATAAGCTGGCTGATGGGAATACCGCTGACAGTGGAATAGCGGGGTAAAGGAACCATCAAATCGCCGTGAGAACCGAGGACTGTTGCATTAACTTCAGCAATAGAAACGCCCAACTCCATAGCAATAAAAGTTTGAAAGCGGGCCGAGTCGAGAACTCCCGCCATTCCCATAACTCGGTGTTTTGGCAAACCGCTAGCTTCCCACGCTAAATATGTCATGACATCGAGGGGATTTGTAATGACGATTAAGATTGCTTCCGGGGAATGGGCGATCGCCTGCTGTGCTGCTTCCGTGACAATTTTAGCATTAATTTTAATTAAATCTTCGCGGTTGAGACCGGGTTTGCGCGGTATTCCGGCGGCAATTACGATGATATTTGAGTTGGCTGTATCTGTATAATTGTTTGTACCGACAATTTGGCGATCGTGACGTTCAACTCCTCTGGCTTGCATCAAATCCAAAGCAATTCCCTGGGGCCAACCTTCGACAATATCTAGTAATACCACGTCTGCAAGATTTTTCTCGGCTATCCGCTGGGCTAAGGTACTGCCAACTTTGCCTGCACCGATAATTGAGACGCGGGTTGATGGACAATTTAAGGTGGTGGAATTGGTAGAAGTCATTCGATTTTAGATTTTAGATTTTAGATTTTAGATTTTAGGTTTTAGCTGAGTCTTGGTAAGGTGCGCAGTGCGCACCCTACATTACATTGAAAAGAGCGAGTTTGTCTGCTGGAGATTTTAGATTTTAGATTTTAGGTTTTAGCTGAGTCTTGGTAAGGTGCTTGAGATTTGAGATTTTAGGTTTTAGCTGAGTCTTGGTAAGGTGCGCAGTGCGCACCCTACGTTACATTGAAAAGAGCGATATTTAATGTTAGCTGTGTTACTTAAAATCTTCGAGTTGATCGGCGCGCAGCCAAATATTCGGGGTGGGTACTTTGCCAAATTTGACGAAAGCATAGTCGCCGCGAACATCCATCACTTCGCCCTTGGTTTCAAATATATAGGACGAGAAGCGCCGATCGCTGGCTTTGGCTTCTAAACTATTTTCCAATTTTTCGCGGATAGCGCGGACTATGCTGCCTTTTTTGATTGCCATGACTTGCTCTGTTTAGTTTATAAAACTATACAAATTTTAATCTAGATTTGCCTTTAAAGTCACTTTTCCTTTTTCCTTCTGACTGGTGACTTCTGAATTCTGACGAATGCTGAATCATTCATCCGTGTATCCGTGTCAAAATCCGCGTCGTGCGTTCCTTCTTCCTATATTTGACAAACAGGGCAATAATGAGTCGATCGCCCTGCTAATTTTATCCGCTCGATCGGCGTACCGCAAGTGCGGCAGGGCTGGCCTTTGCGGTTGTACACCCACGCCACACCGCCGTAGTTGCCGTTTACGCCTTGGACGCTGAGAAAATTGCTGAAAGTGGTGCCGCCGGAGTCGATCGCCTTGTCGAGCACTTGAACAATGGCTGAATGGATGCGCTCAATTTGCTCGATCGTCAAATCGGCGCACAAAGCTGTCGGCAAAACTCCCGCTACAAACAAGGTTTCGTCTGCGTAGATATTGCCCAAACCGGCTACCAGAGACTGGTCTAGCAAAGCTGTTTTAATCGGTCGCGCCCGCCGGTGCAGCTTTTGGGCGAAATATGCTACTGAAAATTCTGCTGAAAACGGTTCCGGGCCTAACAGCTTGAGGCCGGTGACAACGCTAGAAACCTCTGTTTCCGGCGGGACGTACCACATTTGCCCGAAGGTGCGCTGGTCTACAAACCGCAATTCTTGGTTTCCCTCCAAGAACAGCCGCACTCGCGCGTGTTTTGGCAGGGGTTCGGATCGATTTACCCACAGCAGTTGTCCTGTCATCCGCAGGTGAACGCCCAACCAGCCAGTTTGGGAAGGAAGGAAGAAGGCGGGCGCGGGGAGGGCGGGCACGGGGGCACCGCCCCTAC
>JAUBOG010000698.1:0-2654 GCA_036700105.1 Microcoleus occultus BM001215583 | reverse complement strand
CCTTGCTAAGGGGGGGCAGGGGGGGGTTCTTACCGATAGCAGTCCCGAACAAACCGAGTTGCGGCTGTCAGGTTTAGTGGTGCAACAGCAGGGAAAATTAAAAGTTTACAACCGCATTTATGCCGAAGTTTTCAATCTTGAATGGGTAGAAAAACAGTTAGGAAAGCTGCGGCCTTATGCGGAAAATTTTAATGCTTGGACTGCTGCCAATTTTGAGGATGATTCGCGGCTGCTGCGGGGAAATGCGCTGCAAAAAGCTCTGGAATGGTCAAAATATCAAAATTTGAGTCCTCTGGATTACCGCTTTTTAGCAGCATCTCAAGATTTTGATAAGCGAGAAGTTCAACAGGCTTTAGCTGTTAAAGAAGAAGAAGGTCAGATATTAGCGAAGGCGAATGATACTTTAGTTTCAGCTCAACAACAAGCACAAGTAGAATTTACTCAAGCCAAGCGCAGGGCTACCCGCATCATGGCGATCGGTTCTGTAGTTTTGGGAATTTCTATCATTACAGCAATCTCGATCCAATTACAAGTAAAAAAAGCCCAACAGGAACTAGCCGAAAAACAAGTAGTCCTGCAAACTTCATTCTCTAAAGCAGCTTTGGTTTCCGATCCTTTTGAAGCACTGCTGAAAGCATTACAAGCAGCACAAAATATGAAAAAATTAGAACCATCAGCCACCAACGAGACACAGACGCAGGTAATGAGAACACTGCAACAGGCAATATATCATGTTAGAGAGCGCGATCGCGCGATCGGTCATCGCGGCGCTATCAGAAGTGTAGCTTTCAGTCCCGATGGCAAAATTTTTGCTTCTGCTAGCGAGGATAAGACAGTAAAGCTGTGGAATGCTAAACCGGCGACATTAATATCAACCCTGACAGGACACTCTGGTAGAGTTACGAGTGTGAGTTTTCATCCTAATGGCAAGATTTTGGCTTCTGGAAGTCAAGATGGTACTGTCAAGTTGTGGGATATAACGCGCAACACTTTAATTAAAACTATTAAGGCTCATCATAGCTGGGTGAGAACTGTTAGTTTTAGTCCTGATGGTCAAATTCTCGCTTCCTGTAGCTCCGCTGGCTTTATCAATTTGTGGAACATAGCAGATGCTACATTATTAAAAAGTCTGAAAGCACATACTGGTGTCGTTACTCATATTAGTTTTAGTCCCGATAATCAAACTCTCGCTTCTGCGAGTTTTGATACAACCGTGAGGCTTTGGAATATTCACGATGGCACCCTGATAAATACTCTGGAAGATCATAAAAGCAATACCAGAAGTGTCAGTTTCAGTCCCGATGGTAAAACCTTAGCTTCTACTGATGAAGAAGGCATAGTCAAACTGTGGAATGTAGCAGATGGAACTTTGTTGCAAAACCTCCCAACTCATCGCAGGGCTGTCTGGAGTGCAATTTTTAGTCCAGATGGCAAAACTCTAGCTACTATCAGTTCCGATAGTAAAGTCAAGTTGTGGAATTTAGAGGATATCAACGACAACAGAATCGAACCGCAACTTCTCAAAGGACATCGCGGGAGAATTGAGAGTATCGGTTTTAGTCCTGATGGCAAAACTCTGGTTTCTGGAAGTATGGATAGTGCAATCAAGCTCTGGAATTTAGAGGTGAGCGAACCGCAAACCATTAAAGGAAATAGCGCTAATGTTCAAACTGTCAGTTTTAGTCCAGACGGTAATATGTTAGCTTCCGGTAGCGACGATTTTAAAATAAAGCTGTGGAATAGGAAAAATGGTACTTTACTCCAAACTTTTAACGGTCATCAAGACCGGATGAAAACTGTTAGTTTTAGTCCTGATGGTAAGATATTAGCTTCCGGGAGTGATGACCAAACAGTGAAGTTGTGGAATGTGCAAGATGGTAGATGGCTAAAAACTCTCAACGGTCATCGTGCTTGGGTAAGGAAAGTTCTGTTTAGTCCAGATGGGAAGACCTTAGCTTCTGGCAGTTCTGATAGTACGGTAAAACTTTGGAATGTAGCAAATGCTAGTTTGCTGAAAACTTTTAAAGAACCTCGCAGTGCCATCGATTTAAGTTTTAGTCCCGATGGGAAAGCTCTAGCTGTGGCTTGTTCTGATGGTGATATAATGCTATTAAATTTAAAAACAGCTACTTTAACGCAGGCTTTTCCCGCCCATAGTGGTTGGGCAACTACCATTAGTTTTAGTCCAAATGGTAAAATTTTAGCTTCTGGTGGTACTGACAGTACAGTCAAACTGTGGAATGCCGAAAATGGCAGCTTGTTGTTAACCCTAGAAGGACATTTATCTGATGTAAGTAATATCAGTTTTAGTCCTGATGGCAAGATTTTAGCTTCCTCTAGTGAGGAGGGTACTGTGAGGCTGTGGAATGTCGAAAATGGTATGGAGATTTCAACGTTAGAAGGGCATCTCGGTAGTGTTAATAGCGTTATGTTTAGTCCCGATGGTAAAACACTGGCTTCTGCTGGGAATGACAATACTATCAAGTTGTGGAATTTAGAACTCGATCTAGATAATTCGATCGCGCGAGGTTGCTTGTGGCTGAGAGATTACCTTGCCACTCATCCTGAAGCAGAAATTAGGGAAATTTGCCGCAATAGGTAATAGACCTCTTGCTCTCGTCAAATTCACCCCCCGCGAGTCCCCCCTTATTAAG
>JAUBOG010000697.1:0-2663 GCA_036700105.1 Microcoleus occultus BM001215583 | reverse complement strand
TGTCCCTACAGTATTATTTTCGGTAGGGACACGGCACTGCCGTCTCCTAATTTCTTAAGACTACAGTATTATTTTTGGTAGGGACACGGCACTGCCGTCTCCTAATTTCAGCTTAAGACAAACTTTTCCCTGAAATAGATTTCATACAGCAATTTCAACAATTTTATCTGTGGAGGCAATTGCTTCACGACTATTAGCAACATCCAGCCAACCGACCATCGCATCTTTTAAATTAGCCATCACTTCTTCCATAGTATCTCCTTCGGTAATGCACCCAGGAAGTGCAGGTACTTCAGCCCAATAGCCACCTTCTTCTGCGGGATGAATGATTGCTCTAATTTTCATACATTTATTGAGTCATTTGTTAAGGATATTATAACGATAGTTTCACAGGGATGCCACAAATAACTTTTTCTCACGATCGGCGGCAAAAGCAAGGCAGGCTTTGATGTCTGCCGAAGTTAGTTCGGGAAAATCTTCCATAATTTCTGCTTCCGTCATGCCACCGGCGAGATATTCTAAGATGTCGTAGACGGTGATTCGCATTCCCCGAATACATGGTTTGCCACTGCGTTTTCCCGGTTCAATTGTGATGATGTCGTGGTACTCCATAAAGCAATATTTTGTACTAATAAGCGTAATTATAACTGCAAATAATCCTGGTTTGTTTAGGTCAGGATTTCAGGTTTGAGCAAGTAGGGAGAAAAAAAGAACCCTGACGTTGAAAGTAGCCAAGGCGGATCAGTTTTCTCATGGTCTGCGGCAAAAGCAAGACAGGCTTTGATGTCTGCTGAATTTAGTAGGGTTTGCCACCACTAAGACTCCAAAATTGGCGGCAGTTCCGATCGACGTTATTTAATTAAATAGGCGTAATTACCATTAATTGTTAATCCCAATAATTTCGCAAGTTTACTAGAATGATAATGCACTAACTCACCTTTCAATGATGTAGGAAAATTTTTCAATGCTAATTTAGCTTGTTTGTAATCAGAAAAAGGAACACTCAATGTCTGTGGGAAAGGATAAAGACTCCAGCATCCGATAACGTGTTTAACAGCTATCATTAATTCTCCTTGTAAGTCTATACTATCGTACCCTTTATAAACTGCTAACTTTTTCCCATAGTAAATAATACAATCGGTGGGACGATACATAGCCAGTGCTACTTCTATTGTCGTTTCAGCCATAGATGAAAAAGGTGTGGTTCCATGTTCTAAAAAATATTGGTTATCGTTTTTTAAATATTTTTCTAACTTTTTTAAAATCATTAATCTCATGGTTTTTATATTACTTACCCATAATAGATGTCGATGCTCGCTAAGTTCTATTGCACCTAATAAATATGCTGCTTTTTCCCAGTAGTTTTGCCAAAAATCTACAATTCCTAATAATGTGTAATTGTCAATATGATCGTGAAAAGTAACCAGAGCAGACCACAGTAACGCTAAATATGGTGAATTTTCACGAGCTTGTTGAAACTCAACATCTTCAATTTCTGAAATTTGGTGAAGAGTCCTATAAAAAATGTTTGAGGATGTTGAGATTTGTTGTGTAGTAGACGTTTTTCCTAAACCACGCGCTTTTTTTCTTCGTTTTGCTTCTCCCATAATGCCTCTCAAATATTCAAAAAAGTTAACATAACACATAAAGTGTTCATGTAACACAACATCAGTTTTCCAATGGTTACAAGGCTTAGGCGGGAAAATAGCCTTTCCCCGCCTAGCTTTTTTAAAGGGGTTTCAGCCTCTAAATTAAGATATGCTCTTATCCTGATTTAGTAAAGTAACGTGCCTGATATTTGTTGGTCTTCTTAATTAACTCGTTCCCAGGCTAGAGCCTGGGAACGAGCAAACACCTACGCTTTGCGCTTCCGACGGCGAATCAGCACACTCATCACTTGCTTCGGATTAGCTGCACGTTGTAGGGGACTCCAATCACCGACTTCGGCAAATCCTAGCCGGTACAAGGTGAGTATGGTTTCCCTGACACCCTTGGGCGAACCTGTCACCGTTACACACACCACATCCTGTTCCGATTCTGCTGCTGAGTCATCATTTGGTCGTGCAAATTTGTTGTCGTCAGGCAAGAATTCCTGTGACATAATATGTTCTCCTGGTTTTGGGTTTTCTAGAAAAACCCAAAAACCCAGCCGCCCCGCATTTCCACACATAGCAGGGCGGCTACAGAGGATGTTAAGATACTCCGTTAGCCTCCAGACTGCTGATATCAGTTTGGCGGTTATGCTGTCCATTGCTGTTACCAGCAGCTTTGGGCAGTGCAACTAGATTTTTGGGCGACGCGGGCTACTTCCTCTACAAGCAAAGCAACCTCTAATTTCAAAGCGTAGCCGCAGACGGGGGCCCGTGTCAATCCATTTGGGATTTTGGATTTTAGCTGGATTCTGTAATGGAGTAAGATTAAACGAACCGCGAAGGCACGAAGCACGCGAAGGAAGAGAAAGAAGAAGATGCAGTTCTTGCTTCGCGCTCTTCGCGTCTTCGCGGTTCGTTCAAATAATTAAAAAGCGCTATAAAGTCGGTGTTAGCAAAATTAGCTGTTTTGATAAGATCGATCGCACTTCATCCAATCCCACCTCCACATCCGCCAAAATCTCCCCAACATTCTTCTGTACCTCTTTCTCCCCCCCCTTGGCAAGGGGGGGC